>CAYVSH010000044.1:0-21045 GCA_964453625.1 uncultured Chitinophaga sp. | reverse complement strand
AATGCAGCTAGTTTCTTGCCTGTTAAGGAACTGATTGTTATATCATTCATTATCACTTCGCCTTTGTCCGCCTTGTCCAGGGTTCCCAATATGTGTAATAAAGTACTTTTCCCAGAACCCGAAGGGCCGGCAATGGAAACCACTTCACCTTTTTTAATTTCAAGATCAACCCCTTTCAATACTTCCACCGTGCCATATCTTTTAAAAATATTTTTCCCTGAGATCATGCAGCTATTTACTTTAAGAATTTATCAATTAATCAGATGTTCCTGACCCGAAACTATACAAAACGAATTGAAAATTTTTTATAAAAGATGAGTTGGTCAAAAACAAAGTAGTTGGCCGAACCGTTATCCGGGATATGCTACAGAAACCCGTTAAAAACTTTGGATTTGGAAAATACGTTAATACTGCTACATTTGCGGAAAATTAGGGAGAGGCTCTCCCTTTTGAAAACCTGCAAAAAGGCAGTTTGGATTAAATTAAATTAAACCTTGAGAGAATGTTTTGGACTTTAGAATTAGCCTCGTACCTCGAAGATGCACCGTGGCCCGCTACAAAAGATGAACTGATTGATTACTCAATCCGTTCCGGCGCACCTATTGAAGTGGTAGAAAACTTACAGGAACTGGAAGATGAAGGAGATGTGTATGAAACCATCGAAGACATCTGGCCGGATTATCCTACACAGGAAGATTTTCTGTTTAATGAAGATGAGTATTGATCGTTGATTAAACTGATCAGATTGATAAATATTATTAAGCCTCCGAGTTGGAGGCTTTTTTATTATGTCACCAGCTTTTGTACTACTATGATTTTCCCTTGCGTCGCACACTTGTACTTTCGGTTCGCTACTCAGTAATTATTCAGTTACACCTAATTTCTCCATAACTAAATTACTTACACCGGTAGTTGAATATCCCCCATCATGGAATAGATTCTGCATCGTTACCATTTTAGTTAGATCGCTGAAGAGAGTGATGCAGTAGTTAGCACAATCTTCAGCAGATGCATTACCCAATGGAGCAATGGAATTGGCGTAATCAAAAAAATCGCCAAAGCCTTTAATGCCAGTACCAGCTGTGGTTTTTGTTGGGGATTGAGAAACAGTATTAATCCTTACTTTTTTTTCTACTCCATAATGATATCCAAAACTGCGGGCAATGGATTCCAGCATAGCTTTAATATCAGCCATATCAGTATAAAAAGGATATGTTCGCTGTGCTGCCATATATGTTAATGCCACCACACTACCCCATTCATTGATGGCATCCAGCTTTTTTGCCACCGCCAGCATTTTATGAAATGACATGGCAGATACATCAATTCCTTTCATGAAATAATCGTAGTTGGACTCTGTATAAGGAATTTTTTTGCGGATGTTTACACTCATTCCGATGGAATGCAATACAAAGTCAATTTTACCACCCATTACTTCTTGCGATTGGGTAAATAAGGTTGTCAGTTCTTCTACATTTGTAGCATCTGCAGGAATGATGGATGAATTGGTTTTTTCCGCCAGCTTATTAATTTCTCCCATCCGCATAGCAATGGGAGCATTGGTCAAAACGAATGTCGCCCCTTCTTCATGTGCTTTTTCTGCCACTTTCCAGGCAATTGAATTTTCATCCAAAGCACCGGTGATAATTCCTCTTTTTCCTTTTAATAAATTATAAGCCATATCAATTGATTTTGTTGCGGTAAAAATAAGGAGATATTTCTAAGCTACTGGAAACAGTAACCTGATCAGTAAAACAATACAAAATGCAGATAGAAATATTAACGCCAACATCGTTATCATCCAGGAAAAAAAATTCCGGAATGAATTCCTTGGCTTCATTTTCATTTCCAGGTATTTGTATAGCATATACAGTGGAATTAAAGAAAGCATAATGATGAGTAAAATGACAACAGCTTTTAGTTTCATCTGAAATAGTTCAATAAACAATATAAATTATTATAAAAAAATTACATCCACTCCACAATAAATATAATGAGTTAAAGTACCTTTAATACATTAGCCTTCTCTGCGATTCTTCACTAATTGATACACATGAAAGTAAAAACCGTTATAACCGGAACCGGATGTTATATCCCTGAATTTGTAAAATTCAATAAGGATTTTATAAACCAGGATTTTTATACAGAAGATAATCAGCTCATTTCAACTCCTTCGCAGGAAATTATAGAAAAATTTCAAGGAATTACCGGAATTGAGGAACGTCGCTATATCAACGACAATATGGAATCATCTGATATGGCAACGATAGCTGCAAAAAAGGCCATTGAAGAAAGTGGTATTGACCCCGAAGAACTGGACCAGATCATCCTGGCACATAATTTTGGAAATGTAATCAAACACACTATTCAAACTGATATATTGCCAGCATTGGCATCAAGGGTAAAACATGACCTTGGCATCAGAAACCCGAACTGTGTGGCTTACGATATCTTATTTGGTTGCCCCGGCTGGCTGCAAGGTGTAATTCAGGGTGATTCATTCATAAAAGCAGGTATTGCAAAAAAAATCCTTGTTATTGGAACTGAAACTTTAAGCCGTGTTCTCGACCTGTACGACCGGGATAGTATGATCTTCTCCGACGGTGCCGGAGCATCTGTTCTGGAAGCTATTCCGGAAGAAGAAACAACCAGTGGTATTCTATCTTGGAGTGTACAAAGCCATTGCGTAGATGAAGCGTTTTATTTGTTTTTGGGTAAAAGTAATTTCCCAAATGCTGATGACAAGATCCGCTATATAAAAATGAAAGGCAGAAAAGTATATGAATATGCCATGCAGCATGTACCCGCCGCAATGAAAGATTGCCTTGATAAAGCAAATATTTCTATTAAAGAAGTAAAAAAAGTTTTCCTTCACCAGGCCAATGAAAAAATGGATGAAGGGATTGTCAAACGTCTTTTCAAACTCTATGGCGAAAAAGAAATTCCCGAACACATCATGCCGATGAGTATTCATAAATATGGCAACAGCTCTGTAGCGACTATTCCAACTTTATTCGACCAGGTAAAAAAGGGAAAGCTGGAAGACCATGCTTTTGAAAAAGATGATATTGTTCTTTTTGCTTCAGTAGGTGCCGGCATGAATATTAATGCTGTTTGTTACCGCATCTGATAGCCGAGTGACCTCTCTCCTTATCTTTGCGGCATGACGATTTCCTATAAATGGCTGAGTGAATACCTGCCCGTTACAGTAGAGCCGGAAAGGCTGGCCCGCATCCTTACTTCCATCGGATTGGAAGTAGAAAGCATGACCAGTTATGAAGAAGTAAAAGGCGGATTAAAAGGATTAGTAATAGGCGAAGTTTTGAGTACTGAAAGACATCCAAACGCCGATAAGCTTACACTCACAAAAGTTTCTGTTGGTAATGGCGAGCCATTACAAATTGTTTGCGGTGCACCTAATGTGGCTGCAGGTCAAAAAGTTGTAGTGGCTACCGTTGGCACAACTATTTATCCATCTACCGGCGATCCGCTAACCATGAGGGTTGCAAAGATCAGAAGTGTAGAAAGCCATGGAATGATCTGTGCCGAAGATGAGATCGGAATGGGTACATCACATGAAGGTATAATGGTTCTACCTTCTGATGTAAAAGTTGGTATGGCTGCAGAAGAATATTTTCAACCCTATGAGGATGTGATCTATGAAATTGGACTTACACCAAACCGGATGGATGCCATGAGCCATTGGGGTGTGGCAAGAGATGTTTGTGCCTACCTAAGTCATCATGATAAACAAGACCTGAAACCAAAACTGCCTAACAGTAATGGTTTTAAAACAGATAACACTTCGCTTACACTCTATGTAAAGGTGGAAAATGAAAAAGCCTGTCCGAGATATTCAGGTATAAGTATTGCCAATGTTAACATTGCAGAATCTCCAAAATGGCTGCAGCAAAAATTAAAAGCAATCGGCCTGAGACCGATCAATAATATTGTTGATATTACCAATTTCATACAGCATGAAACAGGCCAGCCTTTGCATGCTTTTGATATTGAGAAAATAGGCGGTAAAAAAATTATTGTAAAAAACCTGCCTGAAGGAACCACTTTCGTTACCCTTGATGAAAAGAAAAGAACTTTAAGTGCAGAAGACCTGATGATATGTGATGCCAATGAAGGAATGTGTATTGCAGGAGTGTTTGGTGGTATGGATAGTGGTGTCACAGATTCAACTAAAAATATTTTCCTTGAAAGTGCTTTCTTCGATGCAGTTATTATCCGTAAAACTTCTTTCCGTCATGGATTAAGAACAGATGCAGCCAGCCGTTTTGAAAAGGGGACCGATATATCAGCAACGGTGAATGTGCTGAAAAGAGCTGCTAATATGATAAAGGAAATTGCTGGTGGCGAGATTGCATCGGAGATTGTTGACATATATCCAACTGTAAAACCTAAAGCAGAAGTCGCCATCAAATGGCACTTCATAAAAAAACTGAGTGGGAAAAATTATCACCCGGATGCGGTAATGGATATCCTCAACAGTCTTGGATTTGAAACATTAAAAGAAGGTATTGATGAATTGAGAGTAGCTGTTCCTTATCACAAACCAGACATCAGCTTACCTGCTGATTTAGTTGAAGAGATCGTAAGAATTGACGGACTTGATAATATTGAAATTCCTGAATCCATTACTATTACTCCGGCCATAGAGGAGCAATATGAAAAAGAAATATTCAGGGAAAAAGTGGCGAATTACCTGGTTGGTCAAGGATTCAATGAAATGATGACCAACTCCATTACCAATGCAGCTTATTTTTCAGAAGAGGAACAAAGCAGCATGGTAACAATGATGAACAGCCTGAGTGCAGATTTGAATATTCTGCGTAACTCATTACTTGAAACTTCACTGGAAGTAGTGGCGCACAACCTGAATCATAAGAACAATTCACTTCGATTATTTGAATTCGGAAAAGCATACAATACTGCAGGTTCAGGGAAATATACTGAATCAGAAAAACTTTGCTTAGTCATCACTGGCAATAAACAAGAAGATAGCTGGAAAGAAAAAGCCGTTACAACTGACTTCTACAATCTGAAAGGAGCTGTGAATGCAGTATTGACATTGATTGGAGTAAAAGCAGATGCGATAGAACAGTTGGAAGTTCCCAAACTTGATAATCATATCATATTTAAAATAAACAACAACATTATTGCGGGAGCTGGTATAGTAAAGAAAGCAGTTTTAGAAAAGTTCGGTATCAAACAGCCAGTTTATTTTGCAGGGCTGAATTGGTCTGTCATTTCAACTATAGCCGCAGAACAAAAAAATAAAGTGAAAGATATTCCTAAATATCCGGCAATGCAAAGAGACCTTGCTATGATCGTTTCAAAAGAATTGGCCTGGGAGGAAGTAAAAAAAACAGTAGAGAAAGTAAAATTGAATAAATTACAGGACATAAAATTGTTTGATATTTTTGAAAGTGAAAAGCTTGGTACTAATAAAAAATCACTGGCTGTAAATTTCACTTTCCGGGATGAAGAAAAAACTTTGACAGATAAAGAGATCGACGGCTGGATGAATAAGATCATGACATCACTGGAAAAAGACCTGTTGGCAGAAATCAGGAAATGAGTAACACTGAACAACATCTGAAACGAATTCAGGATAAACTTCAATTATTATTGAAGGAACATACGGCTGCGCTGAAAGAGAACAGGCAATTGAAGGAAGATCTTAGCGAAGCAGCCGAAAAACTGACCACACAGCAGAAAAATGTTGAAGAACTGAAACAGCAGGTAAGTATTTTAAAAGTAAGTGCCGGAGAAATGAACGAAGCTGACAAAAAAGAGTTTGAAAAAAGAATAAATGGTTACTTGAAGGAAATTGACCGGTGTATTACCATGCTTGGTGAATAATCATACCCTTTTCACCAGGTTCATTTTCAACTCATCTTCACCATGCGAAAGTTCAAGAGTGTATCGTCCATAAGGGAGGTCGTTCAGACCCGGCCATGTCATTTCTTCTTTCTCGGATAAAATGTTCTTCTCAATAGTACGGCATATACTACCCGTATCATCTTTCAGCACACCACGAAGGCAGTTACCTTTAGGTGCACTAAGTTGTAACTTCAATACATCAATAAAAACTGATGACTTAACTTTAGCAAACATGGCAAACGTTTAAAAATGTTTAATCGTTTCCGTAGGAGACCTTAACCTGATTTTAAATAGATAATGGGCATCTAATATAATTAAATGTATTTGAAAATACCAAGTTTATGAGTGAATTAATTGCAATCTCCGCCCTTATCGGCGACCGGACATATCGTATCAAGATCAATCCCTCAGATGAAGAAGTGTTCAGAAAGACACTAAAGACCATCAATGATAAGATACTTGAATTTAAAACACACTTCGCAGGGAAAGACATGCAGGATTATATAGCCATGGTACTGATCTGGTATGCCACCGAGCAACATTCAGATACAGCCGCCGGTATTGAAAAGCTCAATCTTACTGACCAGTTAAACTCCATTGAGAAACTGCTGGACAGTCATTTAGACCGAAAATAAAGTCGTGAAAACAAGATTTTAAGACATTTGGTAATCTTAACCCCTGTTTTCTTTCATAAGTCCCTGTTTTGTATCTTCGCTGATTACATACCTTAGTCAGTATGAAATTATTATCAACAAATAGCATTGTGCCACAATTAAACAAAAACATTCATGGATCCGAATATATTATTGGTCATCATAGGTGCCGCTGCCCTTTTAGTGGGACTTATTCTGGGTAAAATCATTTTTGCCAAAAACACACAAAAGAAAATAGAAGAAGCCGAAATCCAGTCACAGTCCATCCTGAAAGAAGCCCAACTTAGGGCAGAAACGATCAAAAAAGAAAAGGAACTTGAAGCTAAGGAACGGTTTGTTCAGTTAAAATCAGCCCACGATAAAGAGGTTTTTGATAAAACTAAAAAACTAAACGATGCCGAAAATCGCATCCGTCAGAAAGAACAATCCATCAACCAGAAAGAAAGCAACCTTGAGAAGCAGGTTAAAGAAAATGATGCCATAAAGGAAAACCTGAACCGACAGATAGAACTGGTGAATATCAAAAGAACAGAACTCGAAAAACACCAGGAAGAACATATCCGCCGTTTAGAAAAAATTGCTAACCTGACCGCTGAAGAGGCAAAAACTCAATTGATCGAAAGCCTGAAGAGTGAAGCTCATACACAAGCTGTAGGCATTCAACAGGAAATAATTGATGACGCCAAGCAGAAAGCTAATAAAGAAGCAAGAAAGATCATCATTCAAACTATACAACGTACCGCTGCTGAACAGGCTATTGAAAACACCATTACTGTTTTCAACCTGGAAAGTGATGAAATAAAAGGCCAGATCATTGGCCGTGAAGGCCGGAATATCCGGGCCATTGAAGCTGCTACTGGTGTTGACCTGATCGTGGATGATACACCGGAAGCTATCCTTCTCTCTTCTTTTGATCCGCTTCGCCGGGAAATTGCCCGGTTAAGTTTACAGCGGTTAGTCGCCGATGGACGTATTCACCCGGCAAGAATTGAAGAAATTGTAGAAAAGACCAGAAAACAGATAGAAGACCAGGTAATGGAGATTGGTGAAAGAACGGTAATTGAGATGGGAATCCATGGCCTTCATAAAGAATTGGTCAGAATGGTAGGCCGTATGCGGTTCCGTTCATCATATGGACAAAACCTGCTAATGCATAGCCGGGAAACAGCCAACCTTTGTGCTACAATGGCTGCTGAATTAGGAATGCCACAAAATATGGTAAAACTGGCTAAACGAGCCGGCCTGCTGCATGATATTGGCAAAGTGCCTGATGAGGAAAGTGAATTAAGCCATGCTCTTCTCGGAGCAAAACTGGCAGAAAAATACGGGGAAAATGCCTCGGTTATTAATGCAATTGGTGCCCACCATGATGAAATGGAAATGCTTTATGTTATTTCCCCGATCGTTCAGGCTTGTGATGCTATCAGTGGTGCCAGACCTGGTGCCAGAAGAGAAATAATGCAGCAATACCTCCAACGTATCAAAGACCTTGAAAATCTGGCCATGGCTTATAATGGAGTTGAAAAGGCATATGCCATCCAGGCTGGCAGGGAACTCAGGGTAATCGTTGAGGCTGATAAGGTTACAGACCAGGAGTCAGATAAATTATCTTTTGAGATTGCTCAGAAGATACAGACTGAAATGACTTTCCCGGGACAAATAAAAGTGACTGTGATACGGGAAAAAAGAGCTGTTAATGTGGCTCGATAATGACCTGAGGTTTAAGTGTATAAAAATTTGAAAAAGAACAAAGCTGAAATGACTTTGCAACTGTAAAAAAACATTGAAACTTAAACCTTACACTTTAAACCTTTTTCCCTTACCTTTGCCGTCCTAAAATTCAGGATTATGAACGCTATAGCATATGTACATGAGCAGTTAACCGGCAAGAAGGAATTCCCAAAATTCAAGGCTGGTGATAATATTACTGTTAACTACAAGATCATAGAAGGAAACAAAGAAAGAATTCAGTCTTTCAAAGGTGATGTTATCAAAAAGCAGGGAACAGGTGCTACAGCTAGTTTCACTGTACGTAAGATTTCTGATGGAGTAGGTGTAGAAAGGGTTTTCCCGTTCTTCTCTCCAAATGTGGATTCTATCGTATTGAACAAATCCGGTAATGTACGCAGGGCTAAGTTGTTCTACCAGCGCAGCCGTAGCGGTAAGAGTGCAAGGATCCGTGAAAAGCGTATGGCTACTGTAGAAACAGAAAAATAATTCTATAAATCATCATATTGAAAGCTTCCTGCTCACCAGGAAGCTTTTTTAATGCCTGTAATTCCAAACATATTATTCCTTTATTTTTCGATACTTGCTATCTTTGATTTCTAATTTACATGATTATGATACAACCAACATTATTGGGTGTGCTTGGTACAAATGAGATCATCATTATCCTTGTTATCGTACTGCTGTTGTTCGGAGGTAAAAAAATTCCCGAACTTATGCGTGGGCTTGGTAAAGGTGTCCGTGAATTCAACGATGCTAAAACCAATGTGAAGAAAGAAATTGAAGAGAGTGCAAGTGATGTAAAAAACTCTGTAAAAGAGTAATCATTTTCTTCTTACATTAAATGCCATCGCTTTTGTTTGACTTCTCTTCTATTGAGCAATATCATGCCCAATTACAGGAAGGTAGTGTTACCTGTTTACAGGCTGTTGAACATTACCTCAAACAAATTAATGCAACCAGACATCTGAATGCTTTTATTGAGGTTTACTCAACCGAAGCTTTGCAAAAAGCAAAAGAACTGGATGAAAAAAGAAAATCCGGCAAGCCATTAAAAAAGTTGCACGGTGTTGTTATCGGTATCAAAGATGTGATCAGTTATAAAGATCATGCTATTTCTGCTTCCTCTGCCATTCTCAAATCATTTAACGCCGTTTACTCCGCTACTGCCATTGAAAGGCTTTTGGCCGAAGATGCCATCATTATTGGCAATCTTAATTGCGATGAATTTGCAATGGGTTCTACCAACGAAAACTCTGCTTACGGAAAAGTGCTGAATCCTTTGGACGAAACAAGGGTTCCGGGGGGTTCTTCTGGAGGTTCTGCAGTGGCGTTGAGTGCTGGTTGTTGTATGGTTTCGCTTGGCAGTGATACGGGTGGTTCCGTTCGTCAACCGGCTGATTTCTGTGGAGTGATTGGGTTAAAACCTACCTATGGGAGAATTTCCCGGTATGGACTGATTGCTTACGCCTCCTCATTTGACCAGATTGGAATTTTTGGAAACAATATTCCTGATGTTGCTTTGCTGCTTGAAGTAATGGCTGGTGCAGATGAGTATGATAGCACTGTTTCGCATAAAGAAGTGCCAGAATATTCAAAACAATTATCCTCCGATAAAAAATACCGGATAGCTTATTTTGACAATGCTCTTTCCCATCCTGGTTTGGACACAGAAATCAGTGATGCGATAAAAAATCAAATTAACCGGCTAACAGCAGACGGACATGTGGTTGAGCCTGTACATTTTGATCTGCTAGATTATATTGTTCCGGCTTATTATATTCTAACAACTGCTGAAGCTTCATCCAATCTTTCAAGGTATGATGGAGTAAAATTCGGACACCGCACCGATGCCAATGATATTGACCTTACAGAATTTTATAAACGAAGCAGGTCTGAAGGTTTTGGAAAAGAAGTAAAAAGAAGGATCATGCTGGGCACTTTTGTGCTTAGCTCAGGTTATTATGATGCCTACTTTACAAAAGCCCAAAAGGTTAGAAAATTGTTAAATGAACGTATAGAGTTGATTTTCAACGACTATGACTTCATTCTACTGCCAAATTCGCCGGTTACTGCATTTAAGGCAGGTGAAAAAATGGATGACCCTATTTCGATGTATCTCGCTGATATCTATACAGTAACAGCCAATCATGCCGGCATTCCTGCTATTTCTCTCCCCCTGTTCAAACATAGCAATAATATGCCCTTCGGGCTCCAGGTAATGGCAAACCGTTTCAATGAAGTATCTTTGCTGCAAATTTCAAACCTGCTGATGGCAGGAAATTGAGTTTAAGTAATTGATAATCATACGGTTTGAGGAAATTTAAGCAAATAGCAATTTTAAGTGTTTCTGGTTTTTTACTGGTTCAGGTCTCCAGGGCTACCGGTATTGAGCAGGATATAAACAGCAGACAGGTTTTTAACGATACTACCGTTAATAAAGACTCTGCAGGTATAAATGGAGTTAATCCAAACGATCCCAAAAAGGATTTTAAAAACCTTTTTACAACTGCTGTATTGGGTGATGGTGTTAACGGCGCCAAATTAAATCCAATGGCAGTCAGTTTTGTCCAAAATTATATAGCAAAGAACAAACGGGGATTCTTAGACATGAAAGAATGGGCTGGACCCAAACTGGATATGATGGATAAGATCCTTACTGAACATGGATTACCCGGCGAATTGAAATACCTGGCGGTAATTGAATCCGGTTTAAAGTATAATAAGAAATCAACCTATGGTGCAGTCGGACCCTGGGCGTTTATGCCAGCTGCTGCCAAACAATACGGTTTACGCATTGCCGGTAACGATGAAAGACTGGATTATTACAAAAGTACTCATGCGGCAGCCCGTCTGTTAACCGATCTGTACCAACAATACGGTGATTGGTTATTAGTGATCGCAGCTTATAACAGTGGTCCGGGTAATGTACAAAAGGCAATAAGGAAGAGCGGAGGTAGTAAAGATTTCTGGACATTGCAATACTACCTGCCAAATGAGACCATGAATCATGTAAAAAAATTCATAGGCACCCACTATATTTTTGAAGGTGAGGGCGGAATTACTACCATTACAAAAGGTGAATTGAAAGACCTGGTGGTAAATGGCTCGTCCAACCTGAAAGAGGAGGAGATTAAAGGATCAACAGCTTATAATATTTCTGGCCGCTTCAGTTCTGACATTATTATGAAATATGTTGATTTGGATAAAACTACCTTTAGTCGATATAATCCCAATTTTGATAATGAGATAGCCCTGAATGGTAAATACGAACTCCGGTTACCAACTCAAAAGATGAACATCTTTGTAGCAAAGAGATATGAGATACTGGATGAAAGTATCAATTTGCTGCTGAAGTCTGCAAACAGAGGTACTAAATAATTTATTTCTTTTCAAGCACATTTTTCATCGCTTCCGTTTTCATCAAACATTCTTCCCACTCCTTTTCCGGTTCACTGTAAAAAGTAATACCTGAGCCAGCCAGTAATGAAAGATAGGCGGAAGACTGGTTGTACATGATGCTTCTTATCACTACATTAAAATCAAAATCCCCTTCAGGATTTATATAACCCAGTGCCCCCGAAAAAATTCCCCTTTTTGTTTTTTCGTTTTCATCAATCAGTTCCATCACTCTTTTCTTGGGTGCACCTGTCATAGATCCCATCGGGAAAGTTGCTTTGATGATTTCAGTGAACGAAACAGTTTCCTTTAAAAGTCCGGTGATAGTAGAGATCATCTGGTGTACCTGCGGAAATGAATAAACCCCAAAGAGTTCATCCACCTTTACTGTACCTTCCTCGCAAACTTTTGCAAGATCATTTCTTACCAGGTCAACCACCATTACATTTTCCGATCTGTCCTTTGCACTTGTTTCCAGTTCAGTCTTGCTTTTCCTGTCTGCCTCTTCATTTTCCTTTACCCGGACAGATGTTCCTTTGATGGGCTGTGATAGGATTTCCATTCCCTGTTTTCTCAGGTATCGTTCAGGACTTGCACAGATCAACCACTGTCCATCTGCTTTATATAATGCTGAAAACGGGTTTGGAGATATACTGCTTAGCTTTTTATACACGGTAATCGGATCTATCCGGGCATCTTCCGCATAAAACTCATGGCAGAAATTTATTTCATAACAATCTCCTCTAAGGATATGCTGTTTTAATTTTTTGATAATTGAGATATACTCATTCTTTGTAATCCTGCTTTTGATCTCAACTTTACTGAGGAGCTTTTCGCTTTTGGGATTTTCAGGTGATGAAGAAATTTGTTCAAATATTTTAGTTGGATCATCTGCATCAATAATCATTTCCGATCCATAAAGCCTGATGACAACTTCCGGTTCAAAGAAAAACAGGTCCGGAAAAGCAATACCTGATGCATTTGAAGAACTCAATTGCTCAATTTCATTTTTCAGGTCATATCCCAAATGACCAAAGAGCCAGCATTTTTTTTCATCAATAAAACTTTGCAGTTGCTGCAAGGCGGAACCGGCTGATGCCTGTATTCTTCTTTTTTCTCCTGCTGCCAGTAAACATTCAACGGAATGTGCTTTTCCTGTGTATTGATGATTATCCAAAAAACAAAAAGTGCTGAACTGTTGAGACCAGTTCAGCACTTTTTCCTTCATCTGTTCAAAATCACTGATAAAAAAAGTACAGTTAGTAAGAGTTGCTTTATTCAATGGTAATGAACGGGTATGTTCGTTTAGTAATCATCATCTTCGTCATCGTCATCAAAATCCTTATCATCAAAAAGGTCTTTAAATTCATCATCCACTTTAAAATCATCATCATCACTTATTTTCTTAGCTCCGCCTTTCTTACCTTTTGGTGCCGGTGTATCAAACTCTTCAAAATCCGGATCCCACTCTTCTTCCTCTTCAGGTTTTTCCCATTCATCAGGTTCATCCTCTCCGATGTCATCATCATCGTCGTCATCTTTGCCTTTTTTTGATGCAGAAGCTTTGCCGCCTTTTTTGGATGGCTTTGCTTCTTCCTCATCTAAAAAATCATCATCGTCATCATCATCTTCATCATCCTTCTTTGAAGGTTTAGCAGAAGGTTTTTTTGCAGCAGCTTTCTCAGCTGCAGCTTTTGTTTTCCCCGGGGTTGTCTTCCCTTTTTCTGGTTTGATTGCCATAGTCTTTACAGGATTATATTGTAAAATTTCGGCGAAGTTTTTAATCCGCCAAATTTTTAGTTTGTTTTTTTTGTGTTTTCCAAAATTAATGGAAAATTTATTTTACCTCTATCAACTGATCCCTTCCCGGTCCATTAGAAATATAGTGGATATTAACACCAAGATAATCGTTTATGAATGTAACATATTCTTTCATTATCGTTGGTAAATTACTATATGAAGTTATTGTGCTGCTCGGCACATTCCAGCCTTTAAAACTTTTAAATACAGGTTCAGGTTTTGATCTTTCCATCTGAAAAGGAATTTCACGGGTATTACTTCCATTAATAATATATTCTGTACAAACCTGTAATTCACTAAAGGCATCCAGCACATCAGCTTTTGTCATTACAATTTTTGTAACCCCATTTATCATACAGGCAAAATTGAGGGCAACAAGATCTATCCAGCCACATCTTCTTGGTCTGCCCGTAGTGGCGCCAAATTCATTACCAACTTTTCTCAGTTCTTCTCCTGTTTCATTCTCCAGTTCAGTAGGAAATGGTCCGCTACCTACTCTTGTGCAATAGGCTTTTGTAATACCAATCACATCTCGGATATGCTGTGGTGCAATACCCAGTCCGCTACAAACACCAGCCGTGGTTGTGTTGGACGATGTTACAAACGGGAAAGTACCAAAATCAATATCAAGCATGGTGCCCTGAGCTCCTTCCGCCAAAATTCTCTTGCCAGCCTTTATCTTTTCGTTGATGAAATATTCCCCGTTTACAATGTTCAATTCTTTTAAAAATTCCAGTGCAGTAAAAAACTCATCTTCCCAGGCTGAGATATCTTCATCAAAATTGTAATTCTCCAGTAATTGCTGATGCTTTGAACGAAGCTTAGTATATGCACTCTTAAAATCTTTGTCCAGCAGATCACCAACCCGTAATCCATTCCGGCCAGTCTTATCCATATAAGTCGGCCCTATTCCTTTTAAGGTAGAACCGATCTTCTCATTCCCTTTTGATAATTCTGCCGCCTTATCCAATGCCCGGTGAGTTGGTAGTATCAGGTGGGTTCTTTCAGCAATGAAAAGATTCTTTTTCAGATCAACACCAAAGGAAGCTACTGTATCACATTCCTTTTTTAAAGTAACTGGGTCTAATACTACTCCGTTGCCAATAAGGTTGACGATCCCTTCATGAAAAACACCCGAAGGAATCTGGTGTAACACCACTTTTTTATCTTTTACATACAATGTATGTCCTGCATTAGGACCGCCCTGGAACCGGGCTACCACATCATAATCTTTAGCAAAAAAATCTACGATCTTACCTTTTCCTTCATCGCCCCACTGGAGGCCGAGTATTACATCTACCATTGTTACTTATTATCTCACTTCTTTTATTAATAAAGAGAGAAAGAAGTGATGGGGCAAAAATAAGGGTTCAATAAAAGGCTACCGAAAAAAATAAAATCCTGTTGATAAAGTTCTTATCCTGTTGATATTAATTTTTTTAGATAGTTAATAGTTAACCCTAATTACCTTATAAGCGAAACTGTTCCTTTCTTGGTAATTACTTTATTATCATTTCCGATTCCTTCCACCATCCAAACATACATGCCAGAGGCCTGTTCTTTCCCGCCAATTTTTCCATCCCACCCATCATGCAGCCTGGAGGTGCTAAAGACCAACTGACCCCAACGATTGAAGACCCTGAAATAATGAAGTGACTTAATTCCGACTGGATAGGGTATCAGTTTGTCATTTCTGCCATCCCCATTAGGAGTAAAGGCAGTAGGTACATAAATAGCAGGTCCTGCATAAACTTTTATCCTGACATAACCTTCTCCTTTACACCCCTCTGCATTTACAGCAGATACCTGGTAAGTGATTACATCGCCAGTATTTCCAACTGTTACATATGGATTTGGAATGGTTGTACTGCTTAATCCGGTTGCAGGCGACCAGTTATAAGTAATACCTGGAGATGTTGCAAGTAACTGGAACCTGTCACCCGGTGAAGCTATTGTATCAAAAGGAAATGTGTTTACCGACATAGTGCGGCGGACATCTATCCGCACTTCATCTGTGATCAACGATGGACATCCAATTGCGTCCCTGATTGACAAAGTATAAGTTGTAGATAATGTTGGTGTACTTATGGGATTAGCACCGGTTGTCGAATTCAGATAGATAGCCGGTGTCCATGTATATTGTGCTCCACCACTACCCTGCAAAACGTATGATTGTCCATAACATATTTCTGCATCTTCACCGGCATCCGGTATAGGGGCTGTATTTACATTCACAATTACCGTATCTGTTGTAGTACATCTTCCTAATGTCGCCGTCAACACATATTGACTTGTACTTAATGGATTTGCAATTGGGTTTTTGATATTGGCATCACTTAAGCCTATTGCCGGCGACCAGTTATAAATAGTTGCATTGGATTGCGGTTGCAGGATTACTGATGAACCTTCACAGATCGTAGGATCAGCCATTGGTGTAAGAGTAAGGTTAACAGTAAGTCCGACTGTTGTAGTAAAAGTTGTTGTACATCCCAGGTTATCTCTTACAATGATTGTATAATTACCCGGTGAAACAAAGAAAGTGTTTGAAGCCTGGAATGGTGCTCCATCCAATGAATATTGGTAACCAGAATTTCCACCATTTACATTGACTGTGATCCTGCCATCATTCCCGCCATCGCAGGTAGCATTGGAATTGGATGAAAAAGCTGTTAGTACCTGTGGTTCAACAACTGTTATATTTTGTGTTGCAATACAGTTATTCGCATCTCTTATAGTAATAGTATAATTGCCTGCAGTTACATTGAATTGGGTATTACTCTGCCAACTTGCTCCACCATTGATGGAATACTGATAAGGTGGCACTCCACCTGCAGGTGAGACATTAATAATACCGTTATTTTCTCCATTACAAATAACCGGCACTGTAGATGCTGATGCCGATAATACAAGTGGTTCAGTAATTGTAAATGGAGTTGTTCCCTGGCAACCATTTGCAGAACGATAGTATGCAGTATAGTTTCCCGCCATAAGTCCTGTAAATACGCCGGAACTCTGCCAGGTAACTCCATCTAAAGAATAATCAAATGGTGCAGCACCTGATGCAGGTTGATTAATTGTTATTGATCCTGTTGCATCTCCATTACACCTAACATCAGTTTTTGAAAATGTGGTTGTCAACGAAGGCCCTGCCGGCACATCCACAGAATAGATAATACTGGAACAGCCTGCTGCATCAAAAACCTGTATCGTATGAGGTCCTGAAGCAAGATTATTAAAAGTAAAGGGCACCGTACCTGAAACAGCTGTAGCACCATCTAATGAAAAAGTATAAGGACCGGCACCATTAGACGGAATAACCCTGATACTTCCATTAACAGCACCATTACAAGTTGTTGCTGTAGGAGTATTACTTGCTATCAAAGCCGGGCCAGCATTAACAGTTACAGGAAAAATATTACTGCAACCGGTATTATCAATTACAGTAACAGTATGTGGGCCTGCTCCAACATTATTAAATGTGAAAGGGCTGGTACCGCTCATCGCTGCTCCTCCGTCCAAACTAAATGTGAATGGTGCATTACCAGTACTTGTCGTCATTGTTATGCTGCCATTTAATGCAGTTGCACAAGTAGTACCTATAGAGGATGTGAAACCTGTTACACCAGGTTCATTCAGAACATCCACAATTATCGGGTTGGATAGACATCCTGTTGCATCTGTAATTGTTACAGTATATGTTCCTGCTGACAAATTAAGATAAGTATAGGGTGAAGGCCCGGTAGCAAAAAGCCCTGCGTTTAATGAATAGGTATAGGGGCTTGTACCGTTTGAAGGAGTGATGGTGATGGAACCGGTTGAAACGGCTGAGCAGGCAGATGCAGTGGTTATAATTCCGGCAACAAGATCATTGTTCCGGTTTACAGTAATATTAATCGTACTGGTACAACTTCCGTTTGCATCAGTGACAATTATTGAATGTGGGCCATGTGCAACATTAGTAAATGTATAGGGAGAAGGTCCTGATACAGGTGCTCCTCCATCCAGTACATACGTAAAAGGTGCAGTTCCGGCTCCGGTTGGAACAGTTACAGTGATTGAACCACTTGGCGGACCACATGAACTATTGGTTGCAGTGGCTGTCGCATTCAGCTCATTGGTTCTGTTGATTGTTATCGTATCATAACTTACAATTTCAGTTATTGGATCGGAGCAGGAAGAAAAAGTTGTTCGTATCTCATATTGAGTTGATCCGGAAGGGGGACAAAAATTTAAAAATCGCAGATCAAGCATTCCCGTTGTTGTAGTAATAGTATCAGCAGTTGCAACCAATGCTCCACTAAGTGTAAACATTTCAGACCTGACAAATCTTGAGCCCGGTCCTGAAGGAATAAAACTATAGGCTGTATTGCTTTCATTCCACATAGTGCAGTTTTTTCCTGGTGCTGCTACTGCCTGGTTTCTGTTCCAGTTTTGAACACCTAATATTGCTAATCCTTCATTCCATGAATTACAGACAGGTTTATCAGCGATATATACATCAATAATGCCTGTACTTTCATGCAGAACCATTTGTTGTGTACAAAGCATACTATTGCAGGGACCATTACCATACATTGGCACCTGGAAATAACTAACGATAAACTTTCTGCAGGGAGCATTACCAGTTACAACATATTCAATCCTGCGTTGCCCTCCTGCAGTTATTAACGGGTATATATCATGATAAGGCCCCATTATAGAAGCACGGGGATAATAAGTACTTTGATTATCATTTTGATTTCCGCCGGCATAAGGAATGGGTTGCGGTATGGTTCCATTCGGTACAGTTGTTAATGACCATGCATTAATTGTATTTGCATTAGACCCATCAAATGTGATGATACCATTAGAGCCGATCACACAAGAGTTATACAATGCCCCATAAAAACAAAACTGGAATGGTATGGGGATCAGTGGTGAATAAAAGTCATCAATATAAACTGAAGCCAGTACAGTGCCACCTGCTGTTACAAAAGGATAGGGATTATAAGGTGTGGAAACTACCCGGTAATCACTGCTGCTTTTTATATGTGGTATCTGGAAAACCAACGTACTGCAGGTTTGCGGGCAAACCATATCTATCACACTGCCATTGATATTGGTAGGAATACAATTTTGTGCTGATGAATTGAAAGGAAATAAGAATAATGAGCTGCCCCAAATCACCAATAACTGTATATGCTTAAGCAGCTTTTGTTTCATAGAAAAGGAATAGGGGGAAGGTTTACTTTTTCTGGTCTGTAAGTTAATTAAAATAGCCCGTAGATGAAAGCATGCTGATAATACCAGACATAAAAAAGCCTGTAACCTTTTGATACTGTTAGTACACAAAAATTACAGGCTTATCAAATATTTTATCTTACCAGGGTAACTGTTCCCTTTTTAGTAACCACTCTGTTATCATTTGTTACAGCTTCTATCATCCATACATATACACCGGATGGCTGATCAGTGCCACTTATTTTTCCATCCCAACCATCATGCAGGCGATTGGTGGAAAAGACCATCTGACCCCACCGGTTAAACACTCGGAAATAATTCAGTGATTTAATACCAACAGGTATTGGCAGAAAACGATCATTACGTCCATCACTGTTTGGTGTAAAGCCGGTAGGTACATAAATATCAGGACCTTTATACACCCTTACAGTAACGTATCCTTCTCCTCTACATCCTGCAATAGTAGAAGTGATAACCCGGTATTGTATTACATCGCCATTTGCACCCAATGTTACAATCGGGTTAGCAATTCTCGGATCACTAAGACCAGTAGAAGGTGTCCAGGTATAGTTAACTACATCCGTATCGCTTGGTACTGCCAGCAACTGGAACTGGTCACCACTATACCCTATCGTATCAAACGGGAAGGTCTTTACCTTGATTGGTGGTGTTACATCTATATAAACCTGGTCGGTTGTTAATGATGCACAACCGTTCACATCTGATAAAATGGATAAAGTATAAGTGATATCTTTTGTTGGAGTAGAAACCGGGTTGGCAATTGATATACTGCTTAAATAGGTGTCAGGCGTCCATTGATACACTGTGCCGCCACTTCCCTGCAACTGGTAGTTTTGTCCGAAACAAATAAACCCATCTGGTCCGGCATTAGGGATCGGCGCTGCATTTACGTTCACTATCACCGTATCAATTCCACTGCACCTGCCTAATGTAGCTGTTACAAAGTATTGTGTAGTTACAGTTGGATTAGCAACAGGATTATAAATCGTTGTATCACTTAATCCAATAGAAGGAGTCCAGGAGTATTGTGTTGCATTAGAAACCAATTGCAACTGTGTAGATATACCTTCACAAATCGTTGGATCAGTTTGAGGCGTCATTGTAAAATTGCTTCCGAGTAAAACTGTTGTAGTAAATGAGGTAGTACACCCTAAATTATCCCTTACATTGATGGTATAATTTCCCGGACCAACATTGAATATTGTACTTGTTTGCCAGGTTGTACCTCCATCAATAGAGTACTCATAACCAGGATTACCACCAGTGGCAGAAACATCAATTACACCATCATCACCACCATCACAACTGGCAGGACCATTGGCTGAAGTAGCACTTAACACAGGCGGTTCTGTAACAGTCAACGTTTGCGTAGTAGTACAGTTATTCGCATCACGGATAGTGATTGTATGTGTTCCTGCAGCCACATTAAAGACATTGCTTGTCTGCCAGTTGGCTCCACCATCAATTGAATATTCATAAGGTGTAACTCCACCGCCAGAGCTTACAGTGATAATGCCATTGTTCTGCCCGTTACAAACAACAGGAACGGAAGAAGCAGTAGCAGATAAAACTGTTGGTTCATTAACTGTAATGGACAAAGTGCCCTGGCAACCATTTCCTTCCCGGTAATACACAGTATATGTCCCTGCATTCAATCCATTAAATATATTACTGGTTTGCCAGGTAGTGCCATCCAGTGAATATTCAAACGGGGCTGTTCCAATAGCAGGCTGTGTTACAGTTATAGTTCCCGTTGCACCACCATTACACAGCACATCCGTTTTATTGGCAGTAGTGGTAAGTGCGGGGCCTGCTGTCACAAAAGCATTAATAATATTCGTAACACATCCCGTTGGAATATCTGTGACCTGAACGGTATGGTTTCCTGCTGCAAGGTTTGTAAACGTATAAGGTGAAGTGCCCGGAACAAAAGCACCGCCATCCACTGAGAAGCTGTAAGGGCCTGTACCGGTAACAGGTGTAACGGTTATACTTCCATCACTTGCGCCGCTGCAAGATGTAGAAGATGGTGCTGCATTAGCTATAAGTGTGGGGCCTGCTGCAGTTGTAAATGTGATGGCTGGGTTTCTCACACAACCGTTCGCATCGGTAACAGTAATTGTATGTGAGCCGGCAGAAAGAGTGTTAAATGTTGCTGTAGCTCCTACAACCGTAGTTATACCATCTAGTACAAAAGTATATGGTGCAGTTCCATTTATTGGTGTTACAGTGGCTGTTCCATTTGAAGCACCTGCGCAACTTGTTCCTGATTGGCTGAAGTTTGTGGTCAACGATGAACCAGCAGTAACAGTTCTTGTGATTGTTCTCA
>CAYVSH010000043.1:0-21371 GCA_964453625.1 uncultured Chitinophaga sp. | reverse complement strand
TCCATCAGTTTGGCACCGCCTACACCCAATAAAATGAATTGCGCCACTTTGGTAGCAACATTGGCATCGTACAAACGATGTGTAATAGTTTGTGATACATAATCATTCTCCGGCACATCGGTTGACAATAAGAACAGCGGAGCTGTCTTAAATGTTTCGGGGTTCAGGTAAAAGGCCTTCACCCAAACCGGATGCTCATGTATATTGATCTGGAACTTGATGCCTGTATCTTCCAGGAAACTGTATTGTTTTTCATTCCATGCAACATCTAATGTCTGATCCTGGTTACGCTCCTGGTCATAGTATCCCTGCTTCCAGAGAATGCCGACACCAATGAGGTTTTGATTTAATTCGTAAGCACTTCTTAAATGCGAGCCTGCCAGGAAACCAAGTCCGCCGCTGTAGATCTTCAATGGCTGATGCGTAGCAAACTCCATTGAAAAATAAGTAACTCTCTTTTTATATCTTTCTTCAATCGGATACGGAACAGAAAAGTTTGTAAAATTCATGCTGTGTCTTTTTTACACGAGGGTGCAATATAAAGTTTAATCTTTAATTCTTTTTGATAATCATCTCACAGGCAAGCAAACTGTGGAAAACCTTGTACAGGCAGTTGTAAAAAAATAAAAATAAGAAATAATTATTTATTCTTACTGGTCTTTGTAGTAGCAGCAGGTTTTGGATTTTTCTTTTTTGCAAAGCTGCCATTAAAGGAACATTTCATTCCTCTCCGGGAACCACATCCTTCTATTTCCTGTAATGTAACAGCAGAAGAGGAGAAAATAAAACGAAGTTTACAGGGAACACCGCCTTCACTGTATTCGGCGGTGTTATTTGATTTCAAAATAGCTTCTCCTTTTAATTCACCGGTACACTCACCATTATTCTTTTCAAAATGAATAAAGAAAGTAAGCCGGTCATTCTTGCGGCCATCACGGACAGATACAAGATTCATTTTACCTGTGCTGTAATCGGCAGAGAATTTATGTTTTCGTGGTAAAGTATCAATCGGGTTGATCAGTTCTGTTATCTTATCATCCAATGCATCCGTCATGATCAGCATAAAATTCTTTCCTTCCACATTCAGTGTATATACATCTTTTCCTTCGCTTATTGAACCATCACTGTTTTTTAACAGCACCTTTTTAGTAATGGAATACCGGCGGTCAATACTGACGGATTGGCCGGTGGAACTTTTTTGATCAGGCTGCAATACTGGCATTCCCGCAATGAATTGTTGCTTCTTATCAAATGTTACCAGCAGGGCCATTTTCTTATCCTTGTTCACTGTCTTTACAAAAATATAGGTCTCGCCGTCCTTCACACTTACTTTACCAAGTGCAAATATTTTTGGTTTCACATTCTTACCATATACCTTTCCCAGGATGGAATCAGGCACAAACTGGCTGAACACTTTATAACTTATCAGCAACGAATCTTTTTCATTTCGTTTATTAAGCAAACTTGTATCGGCTAATTGATAAGGAAGTTGAAGCGGTTCAAAAAAGTCAATAAAATCGTTTACGGCGACAGGGTCATCTGCCGAGAGGCTGATCTTCTTTTTTGATTTGCAGCTTGCCAGCAGAAAAAGAGACAAACAAACGATTCCTAAATGCCTGGTGATGGTCATATCTTTCTTTATAACCCGAATGTACAGATTCAGCTTTGTGATGAGTAATATTTTTCTATTTTATTCTTCGTTAAAATTAGTGCTGCCTGAAAAAAACAGTACCTATAGAATACTTTTTATAAAAAGAAAATTACAACCTATCTAAGGATTTTGCCACCTGCGAGAAATTATTTAGCTTAGCCTAAATTTATTTTTAGTCATGTTGAATTATTCAACCAGTGAAGAAAATTATATCAAGGCCATTTTCCATCTGCAAAAAATAGATGGTACAGTAACTACCAATGAACTGGCCAACGAATTGAAGACCAAACCGGCCTCAGTAACAGATATGATGAAGAAACTGAAGGCCAAAAAATTATTGAACTATCAGCCTTACCAGGGTTTTCGCCTGAATAATGACGGAACTAAGGTAGCTCTTGGTATTATCCGCCGTCACCGCCTTTGGGAATATTTCCTGGCTGAAAAATTAAAGTTTACCTGGGATGAAGTGCATGAAGTGGCTGAAGAACTGGAACATGTAAGTAACAAGAAACTCATTGATAAATTGGATGAATACCTAGGCTTTCCAAGAGTGGATCCGCATGGTGACCCGATTCCGGATGCCAATGGAAAGTTTGTAGTAAGCAAGAAAATATGCCTGACAGACCTGCCTCTGGATACTCCTTCCTCCGTAGTGGGTGTAAGCGACCAGTCCAGCGAGATACTGGAATTACTGGAACATAAAAAAATTACCATCGGTACTAAACTGGAAGTGAAAAAGAAATTTGAATTCGATCATTCGATGGAGATCAGGACCGGGAAACAACCTGTATTTACCATCAGCGAACAATTAGCCAAAAACATTTTTGTACTTACATCCTGATATGGAAACAATCGAAAAATTTTTTACAGAAATAGGGCCGGTTTGGTCCGCCTTCATCGCAACCACATTTACCTGGTTCGTTACAGCATTGGGAGCATCATTTGTATTCTTTTTTAAAACACTAAGCCGTGGCGTACTTGATCCTATGTTGGGTTTTACCGGTGGCGTAATGGTTGCAGCCAGTTTCTGGTCATTGCTAAACCCTGCCATTGAAATGTCAGAAAAAATGTATCCCGGCATGAGCTGGATGCCTGCAGCAGTGGGATTTCTGCTGGGTGCCATGTTCATTTTTGTATTGGATAAATTTACTCCACACCTGCACATCAATTTTGGAGTAGAAGAAAAGGAAGGCATAAAAACCAAGTTGCATAAAACAACTTTGCTGATACTGGCCATTACATTGCACAATATACCTGAAGGTCTTGCAGTCGGAGTGCTGTTTGGTGCTGCGGCTATCGGCATGGAAGATGCGACCATATCTGGTGCCATTGCTCTTGCCATCGGAATTGGTATACAAAATTTCCCGGAGGGTATTGCAGTTGCTATGCCTTTGAGAAGGCATGGGGTAAGTCGCAGAAAAAGTTTTTGGTATGGCCAGCTATCTGCAATTGTAGAACCCATTGCTGGAGTAATTGGAGCAGTAGCAGTTATTTATATGCAACCAATTCTTCCGTTTGCTCTTGCTTTTGCTGCCGGTGCCATGATATTTGTGGTAGTAGAAGAAGTGATTCCGGAAACACAAAGAGATAAGTTCACAGACCGTTCTGTACTTGGATTTATCGGAGGCTTTCTTGTTATGATGATCCTCGATGTGGCGTTGGGATGATCAGCCATCCGGCTTCTTTAAATGATCTTTCAGCAGATGCTTGAAACGGCTGAAGGTTTCTGGCTTAATATTCAGATAAGAGGCTAAATATTTTTGAGGTACCCGCTGCATCAGTTCGGGATTCTTGGTTACGAACAACAGGAACCGTTCTCTAGGTGTCATCTTCACCATTTGCAACTGCCAGCGATCTTTGATCACCATTGTGAAGGTGATTACCATGCGACCCAGATGTTCCATTTTTTGAGATGATGCAAAAATCCTTTCCAGGTCTTCGTATGTTATAGATACTACAGTACTTGGTTCAATAGCCTCCAGGCAATAATCTGAAGGTTGCCTGCTATGAAAAGATTCCTGGCAATGGATAAGGTGACCTTCCATGGATATTTGTGTATTGATCTCATGGCTTCCCTTTTTGTAATACTTCCTGATAAGTCCCGAAAGAATAAAATTGAAATGGTTCTCTATATCTCCCGGCTTTATCAGCTTTTCCTTTTTATCAAACTCTCGTATCTGTATATAAGGCAATACCATCTGATTGAATTCACTATCAGATATCTCAACAAATTTGCCCAAATAGTCTTTGAATGGTTTTAACTTATCCATGTTTCAAAGTGGTTAAAAGGTACAACTTTTTGAATTGATTTGAATCAAGTGTACGTTTTTTTGGATTAAATACAAGGCAGATGATGATGATTGGTAAATGGCAATATCACAAACAATAAAATTGTAAGTTTGCAACCCTGCCTGCTAATCGTCAGGTTTTCAATCAAAAAATAAAAATAATCTATGGCACAAAAGATCAATGTAGCTAATCCGGTGGTGGAACTGGATGGTGATGAAATGACAAGGATAATCTGGAAATTCATCAAAGACAAGCTGATCCTTCCCTACCTCAATGTTGATATCAAGTATTATGACCTCGGTGTTGAGTACCGTGACCAAACCAACGACCAGGTAACCATTGATGCGGCCAATGCTATTAAGGAATATGGAGTTGGTATCAAATGTGCCACCATCACACCTGATGAAGCAAGGGTAAAAGAATTCAACCTGAAGCAAATGTGGAAAAGTCCAAATGGAACGATCAGAAATATTCTGGATGGAACTGTTTTCCGTGAGCCAATTGTGATCAGCAATATCCCAAGATTGGTTACCAACTGGACAGCACCAATCATTGTTGGGCGTCATGCATTCGGCGATCAGTACAGGGCAACAGACACTGTTATTAAAGGAAAGGGAAAACTGACCATGACTTTTACTCCGGAAGATGGAAGCGAAACACAAACTTTTGAAGTATTCAATTTCAAGGGAGATGGAGTAGCGATGACCATGTATAATACTGACGAAAGTATCATGGGCTTTGCAAGAAGTTGTTTCAATATGGCATTGAGTAAAAAATGGCCGTTATATCTTTCAACGAAGAATACCATCCTGAAAAAATACGACGGACGATTCAAAGATATTTTCGAAGATATTTACCAGAACGAGTTTAAAAAAGATTTTGATGCTGCGGGTATTGTGTATGAACACCGCCTGATTGATGATATGGTGGCCAGTGCATTAAAATGGAATGGAAATTTTGTATGGGCATGTAAAAACTATGATGGTGATGTACAAAGCGATACTGTAGCACAAGGTTTTGGTTCATTAGGATTGATGACATCTGTTTTAGTAACTCCTGATGGGAAAACAATGGAAGCTGAAGCGGCACATGGAACAGTAACAAGACACTACCGTGACCACCAGGCAGGCAAACCAACTTCTACAAATCCTATTGCATCAATTTTTGCATGGACAAGAGGCCTTGCGTTTCGTGGAAAGCTGGATTACAACCAACCGCTGATTGATTTTTGTAACACCCTTGAAGCTGTTTGTATCGAAACTGTGGAAGAAGGCAAAATGACAAAAGACCTTGCAGTATGTATGCATGGAAATAAAGTAAAACATGGTGAACACTTCTTATATACCGAAGAGTTTTTAGAAGCGATAGATACGAACCTGAAGAAGAAACTGAAATAAATTTTAATAACTGATCAAAACCCCGCTTTTTGCGGGGTTTATTTTTGCCTCTCAACTTATACAAATTGACAAACAGCAGGCATTCATCCGATATTTTTTATTGCTTTTTATGTCTTTAGACAAAAGAGATGCATCCTATCTGTATTAAACTCTATCTCATTGTTGGCAAAAACTCTCTTTTCAGTTAAATTCGCCAATAACCCGGCTCTGAAATAATTAATACATCTTCATGAAACAAAGACTCGTTTACTTGATCGCAGGACTTTTTTGTGCTACATATCTCACTGCTCAACCCCCCAAAATAGAATTACCGCAATACACCATTATGAATGTTCCACTGTCCGCAGATATGGATAAGCAGGTTTGTATTTCAGGTTTAAAGTTTCATGATGGCAAACTTTACTTAGCATCAGAAAGATGCCCGGTTGTTTTTATTGCTGACCCGGCAAATGGAAATATTACGGGGAGTGTCAATATGCAGGTTCCAAAGAATTTTGAAATGGAAGGCATCACCTCTTACAAAGACAAGTTGTACCTGGTATCAGAAAATGATGTGGCCGTGTATGAAGTAACAATACCTGATGGAAGTATCAGGATCGTGGAAACCTCAATTCCGCTTCCGCCTAAATCAAAAGACGGTGATGGCATGGAAGGAATTGCAGCCAATGAAACACATGATAAATTCTATTTGCTACGGGAACGTAATGAGGATATGACCAAATCACAGATCTACACATTCGGAATTGAGAGAGATAAAGAGTCAAATAATGTTAAACTGAAATACGAATCAATGATCGAATTGCCTTTATTGAGTTCTCAATGGCGTTATTCTGACATTTGCTATGATAAAGAGAACTCCAGGCTGATATGCCTGAAATCTTTCTCAAAAAGTAAATTGAGGCAACAATTCCTTGAATCCATCAGCATTGATAACAACGGACAACTGCAGGTAGAAACATTAGCCAATATTCCGGTTGACAAGTTCTCAGAAATCTCTAACGAATACAAGGATCAGAAATACAGTATGAACCTCGAAGGAATTACTGTAGATACTAACGGAACTATTTTTATTGTAAGCGATAATACATCCGGCAAGGCATTATGTGACCAGCCATCAAAAGAAAAAACAATTTTACTGCGATTGAGTAAACAATAGTAAAAATATTATTGTTTTAAAGTATTTCTGAATAAATCGGTTGTACATCATGAAAATCTTTAACCCTGTCATAAAAAACATCTCAGGGTTTTTTATTGCTGCTATTGCCTGGTATGCATTAGGGCTACAGTTATACATAATGTTGAAAAATGCAACTGCTTCAGGGATCAGCAGTTCGGCAAGTATCATAAACTTCTTTAGTTATTTTACCATCCTTTCCAATTTGCTCGTTGCATCTAGCCTTAGCTGTTCAATATTATTTTCCAAATCTCTAATTGGAAGTTTTTTTGAAAAAACTACTACTCAATCTGCCATTGCTGTCTATATTATAATCGTTGGATTAGTGTATAGTCTTGCACTTCGTAAAATATGGAACCCTGAAGGCTTGCAATTGGTTGCTGACAGATTATTGCATGATCTTATTCCTGTTCTATACCTAATCTATTGGATAGCCTTCATACCAAAAAAATCGTTACGCTGGAAAAACATATTCCCCTGGTTGACCTTCCCTGCAGCCTATCTTACTTATAGTTTGATAAGAGGTGAGGCAACAAATTGGTATCCATATTATTTCATCAACGCAGATCAATTGGGTTATGCCCGGGTATTCGTAAATGCTCTCATGGTATTAGCCGCCTTTATAGTTGTAGGGCTGATACTTATTTTTCTTAACCGGTTAATCGGTAAAGAACGTTAAAGCTATCCGAAAGCTTTTCCTCCTACAACGGTTTGGCATGAATTTGCGACTTTTGTACTGCACATGAAAAAAAATATATTCATCATTATTTTATTAGCCGCAGCTTCCCCACTTTTTGCACAGAAAGTAGACAGCATTTTCTTTCATCTTTATACTGACAGCCTTAAAAAAGGGCAACACAATTATATTAATGTAGATGGCAAACTATCGAATGGTACCTGGAAACCACTAACCCACAGGGATCTTGATTTTTCATGTTCCACTGCCATCTTTTCCGGTAATGAGCTTATTATCCCGGAAAATTTTTCTTATGAAAAGGTAACAGTAAAAGCGATTTTGAAAAGCAACCCATCTGTATGGATAGAAAGAACCATCTGGATAAAAACAAAACCGGATGGCGACCTCCCAACAAAAGAAGAAATATTAAGAAACACTCCGCCAGCAAAAAAAAACAAAAGGCAGTAACCGTTAATTGATTTCCTTCTTCAAAAAACAGCCTCATACCCTTATCTTTGCGGCGGCAGGTCTTACACGACCAGCTCCTGCTGAACCCTCCCAGGGCCGGAAGGCAGCAAGAGTAGGTGGTTGAGCGGTGCGATGTAATAAGCCTGCCATTTTTTATACCCTCTGTCCCCCTAAAGGGGAGACTTAGGTTGGCAAGTGATTCTGAAATACAAGTGTTCTTTATTGATCAATACTATAAAAGCTCTTTCTAAAAATTATTATTTAATCAACTTTAAAGTGTTTAAAAACTTTAGGGTTCTAAAAGTCCCTTAAGGGATTTAGGGTATATGAAATTTTTTATTGACACAGCTAATCTTGCACAGATCAAAGAAGCCAATGAATTAGGTATTCTTGACGGAGTTACCACCAATCCTTCATTAATGGCCAAAGAAGGTATCAAAGGTGAAGCCGCCATTATGAACCATTATAAAACCATTTGCGAATTGGTGGATGGCGACATCAGTGCAGAAGTGATCAGTACAGAATTCAATGCTATTGTTGAGGAAGGAAAAAAATTAGCCGACATTCATCCAAATATTGTGGTTAAAGTTCCGATGATAAAAGATGGAATTAAAGCCATCAAATGGTTTTCGGATAATGGTATCAGAACAAACTGCACATTGGTATTCTCTGCCGGACAAGCTATATTAGCTGCAAAAGCCGGTGCAACATATTTATCTCCCTTCATCGGAAGAATCGATGACAGTAACTGGGATGGAATAGAGCTGATCTCACAGATATCACATATCTATACAGTACAGGGTTTTAAAACAGAGATATTGGCTGCTTCTATCCGCAGTGCTTTACATATTGTGAAATGTGCTGAAGCCGGTGCCGATGTCTGTACTTGTCCCCTTGATTCTATTCTTGGTTTACTGAAACATCCTTTAACGGATATTGGTCTTGCCAAGTTCCTGGAGGATGCAAAGAAGACTCAATAGTAATCTACCACTAAGCCACCAAGTTTTTAATAATTCAATTTTCTCTTTGTGTCTTTGAGGGAATTAATTCTTTGAGCTTGCTTTATCGCTGAAAAGTAGAGTTGACCCTAACAAAGCCAACCAATTCATCCGCCCTGGCACCAAATTGACGGTAATACACCAAAATCATGTAGTTGTTTTCAGTTCCCCAATAATTTCCTTCTGTATTTTCATATGCTGCCTGAAAATCGGTTTGCTTTTTATCTGTAAGTGTAACGTATGAATAATTATAATATCCCTGTTTCAGGTATAGTGCCTTTTCGTAAACACCCTTCTCATTATTAAAGATCATTTTCGAATTTTCATTTTGTTCATAATTAGTCAATTCACCAAATACATACACACTTCTACCTTCGTATGCCCTGTTTCCCGGGGGCACATATGTAAAGTGTACCCATGCATATTCACTTTGCCATAAAGCATTGGGATTATCCCTGTTCTCAACAGTGTATATGCCATTTATGTCACTGTAGTATACATATATCTGCTGGCGCCTTTCCGCATCTGGCTGCACATATACATCAATCCGGTTGTTAGAATCTTTATCGTTGATAGATTGCATCCTTTCACTCATCAATCGCAAACTTCGCAGATCAATCCATCTCCATTCCTTTCCAGCTGCAAATGTTGTGTTCTCTTCTTCACTATATTCGTAATAATTGCCCCGAAATATTGTGGGTCTGTCGATAATAGATGAAGTGGCCCAAATATTATTCTGCAGCATTACTACTTTAATATCCTGTGGCGAAAATGCATTAAGCTGACCAGAGCTGGTGCTTACACTTGCCTGAACCCGTTGATGCGTTTTGAAGAAAGTTGTATTAAATGGTTGTAATACCCTTGCAGAAACAACTGCCTTATTGCCAACAATCAACAATCGTTTTGTAAATGCTAATTTCGTTGTATCATCATTCAAAAAAACTTTTAACAGATAGTTTCCTGATCTGGTCGGGGCCGAATTTCTTTCTGGCAGATAAGCCTGGTAATGTGTGTATCTTGTTTCTACCAGCGAGGAAGTGCGATAGTTACTGATGCGGTTGGTTGTAAACCCACGGATATAATCATACACCTGGATATTAGCTGGTATCCAGTCTGCATTGCATAGCTGGAAGCTGTAATAATAATATTTCACATCGCCATCCATGTCATCAAAATGCAGCTCCAGTTGCTCATTTGAGTTCAACATTATAACAGGATAACTATACATATCATTCGCCTTAAAAAGTTTTACTGTCCGGATATTTGAATGATAAATATGATCTGGCTTTTGTGAGAAGCAATATATGTTCAGAACCAGGAATAATGCGGTGAAACTTTTTTTCATGTAGCTGGATAAATAAAATCGTTCAGAATATTGCTAAAATTCGCTAAAAAGAAGGAGAATTCCTTATCAGCACCTTATTTTTGACGAAGACAAAAAAATTAATTTGAAGGTTGCAGGTTTTATAGCGAACCGGATTGCATTTAATCAACAGAAATCCTTTTCCAGGTTTATAATCCGCCTATCTACCGTTGCCACTGTTATCAGTGTAGCGGTCATGATCGTTACCATCTCCCTTGCCAATGGTTTCCAGGAAACAGTAAGCCAGAAAGTATTTAGTTTTCTAGGCCATATCCGAATCAACGAAAAACAACCTGATAAGGCCATAATTTCTGAAGAAACACCAATTTATAAAAACGATTCACTTGCAAATATCATCCGTCAAAACCCGGAAGTAAGAAGCATCCATCCCTTTGCCACTAAATATGGCATCCTGAAAACAAAGGATGAAATAGAAGGTGTGCTGGTAAAAGGTTTTGACAGCACTTACAATTTCGATCATATCCGCAGCTTTATAAAAGAGGGCAGGCCGATACAGTTTAATGACAGCACTTACAGCCGGGAAATCATGATATCAGATTTCACTGCAAGACAACTGAACCTGAAACTGAATGACCGTGTACTTATTTATTTTATAAGACCCGATAAAAACAACTCTGAGGAAGCAGGTGGTTTACCAAATATCCGCCCGGATAAACTAACGATCACTGGCATCTTTAAAACAGGGATTGAGGATTATGACAAAACATTTGCCATCGGTGATCTTAAACTTATTCAACGCCTCAACGATTGGAGTGAGGATGAATTGGGTGGCTATGAAATATTTCTTCATGACTATAACAAGATAGATGATGTGGCCAACGATATTTATGCCATGCCCGCCTTTCCGCTAACGTGGAATACGGTAAGTGTAAAGCAGATATCTCCTAATATTTTTGACTGGCTGGGCATGCAAGATATTACCCGGAATGTGTTGATAGGTTTTATGGTCATCGTTGCAGTCATTAACCTTATTACCTGTCTTATCATACTTGTATTGGAACGAATAAAAATGATCGGCATTTTAAAATCACTTGGTGCATCTGACTGGACAGTACAGGAAATCTTCCTCAGGCAATCTTTGTTTATCACTATTACAGGAATATTGATTGGTGCTGCCGCAGCATTGGGCTTATTATGGTTACAAGAAGCAACCGGCTTTATCAAATTGAAAGAAGAAGCCTATTATCTTAGTGAGGCTGCTGTAAAAATTGTATGGTGGCAGGTTGGTTTGATATGTACAGGTACATTGGTTGTTTGCTTTCTGGTATTAATGATTCCAACTGTGCTAGTAAGAAAAATTCAACCGGTGAAAGCGATTCAATTCAGATAAACCTTCTAAACAAGATGTGATAAAATAATCCCCGTAGCCACAGCAGCATTCAATGATTCTGCTTTCCCTCTCCTTGGTATTGTGATCTTTGTTTTTGCCAATTGTTGCAATGCAGGACTAATTCCTTTTGATTCATTCCCGATAAGAATAACACCTTCATTGATCTTATTCATTTTTGTTACATCACTTCCATCAAGTGTGGCTGCGTAAACAGGTATGGATTTATTTTCTGATAACAATTGCTCTATCTCAGTATAAACGATCTTTATTCTTGTAATGCTGCCCATCGTAGATTGCACAACTTTGGAATTATATATATCCGCAGTATCAATACTGCATATGATCTGTTCAATACCATACCAATCTGCAATACGGATAATAGTACCCAGGTTTCCCGGATCCTGTATAGTTTGTAATCCTAATGTGACCTTATTATCTAATATGATCTTGCCGCTATGATCAAACTGTTTTACGATTGCCAGAACCTCATTGGGTGTGCTGAGTTGTGAAATTTTTTTTAATTCTGCAGTGGTAATCTCATGTAATGGCAAATGCATTAAAGCTTGTTTATTTTCTTCTATCCATCCTTTCACTGCATATATCTCCTGTATCACAACATTTTTTTCTGCTGCTAATTCATTGACAAGCTTTGGCCCTTCGGCAATAAAGAGCTTTTCCTCCTGCCTGAATTTTTTCTGGCCTAAACTTTGGATATATTTGACCTTAGTTTTAACAAGCATATTCCTTCTTTTTATCATTATGTCAGCCACCCGGTCTTTTAATTATCAATTATCACTTCCTTTCCTGGTAGCCGTACTGGTGGTCATATTTAGTTCATGTGGTGTGGTGCCTAAAGATTATCCTGTAAAGAAACCGTTTGTTTTCAAATATAATGTAGACGTAGAAGGAAATTACACAACGGCTGAAAAAAATGATCTTGAATCCAGATTATCCCGGCAATTAGATGATAGCATCAGGGTAAGAACTGCCCGTAAATTTATTTACAAAGGCATTAACCGCCCGGTATTGACAAAGCCGCCGGTGTTTGAAACAGAGAATGCCGATAAGTCAATTTTATACATGCGGGGGTTACTGGTATCATTAGGTTATTTTAAAGACTCTATTACATATGAAGCTGTAATTGATACTGTATCTGATGATGAATACCGCACTTCTGTCAACTTTTACGTAAAACCTGGAAAGCAGGTACGTATAGACTCGTTTTCCTATAACATCAAACAGCCGGAACTACAGGCCATTGCTGTAGAGAATCAACACAACAGCAGGGTAAAAGAAGGCGACCCGTTTGCAAAATCAGCAATTTCACAAGAACTGGACCGGCTTGTAGATATTTATCGAAACAGGGGCTTTATGCGTTTTGGAAGAGAAGACCTGATCGGTCTGTGGGATACACTGGATATATCATTGCTTCGTCCTACCCTTGATCCGCTGGAACAAATAGAGATCCTTCAGAAATTAAAAGAACGAAGGGAGAATCCAACTGCCAGTCTTGAAATACGTTTGCGTCCCGCATCAGATAGTGCCAAGTTCAGGAAATATTATGTAGGGAATATTTATGTTTATCCTGATATCACTTTTGATACAGCAGGAGTTTCAAGAAAGGAAGAAACGGTTAATGGGGTAAAAGTTATTTACTATCACAACCTTTTCAAGCCAAAAGTATTTGCGCAAAATATCTATTTTAAGAACGGTGACCTGTATAACCAGCAAAATTACCTACGCACAATTAACCGCTTCAATTCATTAGGTGCATGGCGATTAGTGAATATAGACCAGATGCCAAGAAACGATGAAGACACAGCAGATTTTTATATCCGTCTTACTCCTGCAAGAAAATATTCATTTACGGCTAACCTCGAAGCCAGTCAGAACAGTAGTGTTGTTTCTGGTAATTTATTCGGTATTGGTTTTAATGTAAATCTGCTGAACAGAAATTTTGCAAGAGCTGCCATTCAAACCAATACTACCATCCGCTATGGAGTGGAATTGGGTAATAAACTGATACAATCGCAACAAGCTAGTATCAGTCATAATATTTATTTTCCAAAAGCTATTCCGAATTTCAGGTGGCTACCAGAACGGCAACGTAATAATATCCGCACAGTTTTTTCCTTTAATGCTGCAAATACAGAAAGAAACTTATTTTATAATCTTACAACTGTTAATGGATCCTGGGGATATGAGTATCAAAGTAATGTTACTGAAAAGAACAGGCTTTACCAGCTCTTCTGGAAAATACCAAATATAGAATACTCTTACCTGAAACCAAGAGACAGTTTGCTAAAACTGATTGCCAATAATCCTGTTTTAAAGAATATTTTTACGGATGGGTTTATCTCATCTACGATTGCAGGATTAACTATAAAAAATACAAAAGAGAAAAGACCGAATGTTTTTTCCTTCAGTGTTGAAGTTCCCTTTATTGCCAATTTCATTAAGAACAATAAATTCCTTGACACACAGCTATATCGTTTCATAAAAATAAACACTGAGTTTACACAACTTTTTAAAATCAATACTTCTTCGCTGGTACTAAGGTTATTTGCAGGTGTAGGCTACGAATTCGAATCAACAGTTAATCCAAATAAAAAGAATTCTCTCCCCTTCTTCCGGCAGTACTTTGCCGGCGGACCCAGCAGCATGCGGGCATGGAGATTAAGGAGACTTGGGCCTGGTTCCGTTGTAAAAAGTTTTAGCGATTTCCCGGATCGCTTTGGAGATGTACAACTTGAATTCAATACTGAATATCGTTTTAAACTGGCTACTATTGCCGGAACAAAAATTGAAAGTGCATTTTTTGCTGATATTGGGAATGTATGGTTTTTGAAAAAAAATGCAGGTGATGAAGATGAAGTATTTAACTTTTCCAGGCTTGGAAAAGATATTGCCGTTGGTGTTGGTACCGGCATCCGGCTTGATTTTACTTACTTCCTGATCAGGATTGATTATGCATATAAAGCAAAAGATCCTTCGCCGGATAATATGGCAGCTCAGAATAAATGGTTCTATAACTGGAAGCCTTTTGGCGGACAATTACAAATAGGTATCAATTATCCTTTTAGTCTTTAGAATGTTGTAGCCTGAATGCTGTTTCAAACTCTTCAATTGTCATTGCATTTTCATTTGAGAACTCTCCTATCCTGGTTCTGCAAAGGCTGCTAAGATATGCGCCGCACCCAAGTTCATTCCCATAATCAAAAGCTAGACTCCGGATATAGGTACCGGTAGAGCAAACTACTTTGAATGAAACAACCGGCAATTCAATATTAGTAATCTCAAATTCTTTGATGGTTACATTTCTCGGTTCTATCTTCACTTCTTTACCCTGCCGGGCCAGTTCGTAGACTCTTTTGCCACCGATCTTAATAGCCGAATGTGCAGGTGGCACTTGTTCTATTTCACCAGTAAAATTTTTAGTGGCCTGCCTGATCATTTCTTCAGTAATATTTTCAACAGATTTAAAATTCTCCGGTTCACTTTCGAGATCGTATGTTGGTGTGGTAGCGCCTAGTGTAAATGTGCCGGTGTATTCTTTTTCCTGCGCCATGTATTCGTTTATCCTTTTGGTGAATTTCCCGGTGCAGATAATGAGTAAGCCGGTGGCAAGTGGATCCAATGTACCGGCATGGCCGATCTTTTTGATACGAATAATATTACGCAGTTTTTGTACCACATCAAAAGATGTCCAGCGAAGTGGCTTATTAATCAACAACACTTTCCCTTCAAGGTATGTACTGTTTATAGAATTTTCCAACGAGTTTTTTATTTAGATAATTCTGCAAGATTAACTATTAAATACGAGATGAAGGACAGAAATCAGATAGACATCCTTGTCTTTAATTCAAGATATTTATTCACCGTGTTTACCGTCAAATTTTCCGGTGTGGTCAAGATGGAAGGAATACCATTTTTGTGCAGTTCTTTTACCATCAGCCTTTTTTCATAGGCAAACTTTTCGGCAATTGTCTTGATATAAATATCTTCCAGCGAAGTCGCTTTTTTCTCCAATAACATTTTTAACTCAGTATTTTCAAAAAAGACAACCAGTAATAAATGATACTTTGCAATTTTTTTTAAAGCCACCATTTCCCTTTGCAAACTCTCTACAGATTCAAAATTCGTAAACAATACAAGTAGGCTTCGGTTAGTAACCCTGTTGCGGATAACAGAAAACAATTTCTCAAAATCCGATTCGAGATAATCAGTTTTTTGCCGATACAGGTTTTCCAGTATCATATTCATTTGCATCGGCTTTTTATCTGCCAGTAAAAAAGTATCAAGATTTTTCTCAAATGTGATGATACCAGCCTTGTCTTGTCTCACCAGTGCCACATTGGATAACACCAGTGATGCATTGATGGCATGATCCAATAATGTCATACCCTCAAAGGGCATTTTCATCACCCTTCCTTTATTTATCAGGCAATATATCTGCTGGCTGCGTTCATCTGTATAGTTGTTCACCATTAGCCCATCTTTCCTGGCTGTTGCTTTCCAGTTGATGGTTCGGTAATCATCTCCTCTTACATATTCTTTTATCTGTTCAAACTCAAGGCTATGCCCGATCTTTCTGATCTTTTTCACTCCTGCTTCCTGTAAACGGTTGCTAACTGCCAACAACTGGTAACGTCGCATTTGTATATACGAAGGATAAACTTTTACAACATGTTTTGCAGGAAATATATATCGTCTTTTCACAAGTTGCAGCGGCCCATGCACATATACATTTATATTATCAAAAATATATTCGCCGCGGCTGGTCGGTTTTAAAAAATATTCCAGCAGGTAGCCTGTATCCTTTTCAACCCTTGCCCTCTTAATCCAGTTCCGTTCCTGAAACTGAACAGGTAATTCATCAATTATACTTGTCTTTACAGGAAATGGGTATTTATTTTCTAATTTAATTGCCACCTTGTTGTTATCACCAATACTAAAACGGTCATTCACTATTCTTTCCGCATGCATCCCCATTCTTTTACTATACAACAACAATACATCTATTAAAACACTCATCCCCAATAACAAAAGTACCAGCTCCCCTATACGGAACAATGCCGGATGGAAATAACTTACAGCAAATACTACCGATGCAGCACCAGCGATATAGTAAACGATATTATTGAGGTAGAAGGATTTGATCACTGCTAGTTAGTTTCTTCAAAACAGTTTATAATTAACGTGGTACATCCATTCCCTGTATTATCTGCTTGATAACATCATCTTCAGTAATACCTTCCATTTCCTTATCGGGAGAAAGGATGATGCGATGGCGCAATACCGGAGGCACTACAGTTAAAATATCTTCCGGAGTTACAAAATCACGGCCCTGCATAGCAGCCATTGCCTTCGATGCATTCATGATGGCAATGGATGCCCTCGGCGAAGCACCCAGGTAAATGGATTTGTGAATTCTTGTCTGCTGAATAAGTTTGGCGATGAACTGCAATAGTTTTTCTTCTATGATCTGCTTCTTTATCTGTTGCCGGAGTGCAATAATCTGATGGCCTTCCAATGCAGGCCGTATCATATCAAGAGCAACGGTATTCCCCATCTGGTGAAACTGCATCAGCATGGATGCTTCTTCTGTTTCGGTTGGGTAAGGCACCACTATCTTAAATAAGAAACGATCTAATTGTGCTTCGGGTAAACGATAAGTTCCTTCCTGCTCAACCGGGTTTTGTGTAGCCAACACCATAAATGGCGAGGCCATTGGGTAACTTCTTCCATCTACTGTTGCCTGTCTTTCTTCCATTACTTCAAGCAGAGCTGATTGTGTTTTTGCAGGAGCCCTGTTGATCTCGTCCACCAATATGATATTGCTAAAAATCGGTCCTTTCTTAAAATCAAAACTTGCTTCCTTTGGATTGAATACAGGTGTACCCAATACATCGGAAGGCATCAGGTCGGGAGTGAATTGTATTCTTGAAAAACCAGCATTCACACTTTTAGCAACAAGTTTTGCTGTCAACGTTTTGGCAACTCCCGGCACACCTTCTATCAGTACATGTCCGTCAGCCAGTAAAGCCGTAATGATAAGTTTCACCATCTCATCCTGACCTACAATTATCTTCTTTATTTCACTTCTGATAGAAATTACAGCCTCGTTCAGGGCCGACATATCAGTTCGTTGCTCAAAGATTTGTTCTTCCATATTTATGTTTTTTGATAGAATGATTCCAGTTGTTTATAAAATATGTTTAATTGTCCGGGTGCAATTCCTGGTGCATCTTCAAGATACTTAATATAAGCAATGATCTCCCTTACTTCAATTTCTGAAGCACCGGATTTATACTGCAGGTTCCTTATAAAATCTTCCCCCAATTCACCGGTTGGCAGTTTATACTTGTTCCTTACATGCTCCAGGAAATAGGCCGCCATCTTTCTACAAAGATTCAGGTGGTTTCCTTTATCAAAATATAAGCGGCCAATTGTTTTTACAAAGTCAAGCGAATCATTCTTTGGTTTCTTTATTACCGGTATGATACGCTGCTTCCTTCGCATTTCAAGCAATACATACAGCAGTAATGCCAGTATAGCCGTTATCAATGCAGCTTTGAAACCGGGGTATTGGAACAGCACACTCATCCAACCTTTTTTATCCTCCTTATTACCATCAGCATTCTTATACAGGTAATATTCATCCCAAACTATTCTTTTTGTATCCGGATCAATTAGAGAAAAGGCCTGCTCAAAATAACCAAGATTGTTCTTATGCAACAGGAAATAATTAGTGAAAGCGATCGGCGCCAGGTGAAGGTAGAAATTCCCCTTGCCGGTCTGCAGATGTATAAAATTGGGGTTACCATCCTGGTCATTGCCCAACACATCAGCAATGGCCGTATCCACTTTTGTGAAGGAAGAATTCAGTTTTCTTCCCGGATACACATACTCCGTATTTTTTTGAAAAGGTGGGCCGGTGAGTGATACCATTAAACTATCATTATATCCCAGCTCTTCACCATAATAATTGTAATAGCCATAACCAGTAGTCTCGCAGCGGAAGATTTTTTTTGCATCAGAAGAAAATACCCTTGCTGAAATAAATACATCATTTCCTTTTTCAGCAAATGTTATCAGTTTCTGTAATTCAAAATCATCAGCATTAAAATGATCGGTCATAATGATCAATGCCTGGTCCTGGCTGTAATTGGACAACGAATCCCAATAACCCGGTTCATACTTATTGGCAGATACAGATGCATCCGGAAAAAGATGTTTCAGGTTATGATAAGCTACAAACATCCCGTACGGTATCTTATCTGTTTTCCGAAGGGTGATCCTGTTGTCAAAGCGGCGGTTTGTTTTATTGTTGCCTGTTATGATCAAAGCAATAACTGCCACTGCCAGTAAACTTAAAAGAATGTATGGAAGGTTCTTCTTCAAATCAGATTATTTCCATTGTTGATTAAACATGTCAAAATCCCTTCGTATCGAATGATAAGCATTCTCCGAAATATCAAACTGCCCGTACCAGCTATATTCATAGTTGCGGGTAATTTTAAAAAAAGGCTGGTAATAAACAGTGGCATGCAGTTCACTCAAATAGTCAAAATTTGTTTTATCCTGCTTATAGTTAATGATATTCCTTTCAGACATATTCTTTAATAACCTGAGGAACATCAACCTTACTGCCAGCCGGTAATTTCCTTTTGCGGCAGCAATATCAATTTCTTTCTGGTAATTGATAGCAAATATATCTTCCGGCATTTCCTCTGCATCCTCATGGCTGATTGAAATATTCTTTTTGCGAAATATACCAACACTACTCCCCGAAAGATAAATGACAAGGAAAGCTATGAATGCCACTATGATCACAATCCATATCAATGTTTGCAACCAGCTACGCTTATAAACAGGAGCTGAACTTTGCTTTTCATGGTTTTCCTTTTCTGGCTTTTTTGTTGCCATATCAGCATACCAGAAAGCATCTTCTTTCTTTATTTTCTTCTTTATACTATCAGGAATATTTCTTTGTGAAGCAGGCAGCCATTCATAGTACCTGTTCTCTTTTAATATAAAATAATTTTCATCCTCATCATTTTCACCTACATATTCATCTTGTTGTTTTTTCTCATCATCAATATACAGGTCTTTATAATCAGCAGAGTCATAATCACTCTGTGCAGAGATTTCTAATGTTGAAAATAGCAAAGCAAACAACAAACAAAATCTGCATGGAACTGCTAAAGAAATATGTTTACTGACAGGTGATAGCACTTATACCTCCTCCCCTGTTTCGTTAAGTGATAGCTTTTTCCCTAACCTGATCGGGTAAATAATAAAATACCAGATCACAAAAATGACTGACAAAGCAAATATGATAGTTGTCACTATCGAAATATCATTGTACAGCCTTGTAATGAATCCTTCAAAGAAGGCTGCCAAAGCGAAGACCGGCATCAGACCCACCATAATTTTCACCCCGTCTTTAGCTCCTTGCTTAAATGCATCAATCCTTCGGATAGTTCCGGGAAATAAAAAACTTTTGCCAAGAACAAGACCCGCAGCTGTTGCGAGAATAAGAGCTGTAATTTCTAATGTACCATGTACGAAAACAACCAGCCAGAAATCAATCCCCAATCCGCGAGAAGAAAAAAACTGATCAAATACACCAAGCATAATTGCATTCTTAATAGAAATAAATAAGGAAGGCACACCGGCGAATATCCCTGATACAAACATGAGAAATGATACACGGATATTATGAATCATAAGATTGAGCCAACTGAGCAAAGGATTACCATGTTCGTAAATACCAAATGGGTTGCCATTGGCAATATTATCCTGCGTATGCTCTACATACTCATCACCAAAAATGCTGCGGGCCATCTGGTCATCTTGTTGCGAAACAAAGAAACCAATACCGAAGAATATACAGAAGAAGATAAATGAGAACAGTACTACTTTATGATGTTTACGAATGGTTAAAGGAAGATCATATTTCCAGAAAGTAACGAGCCGGTTTGATTCCTCCTTCCGATTCTTATAAATATCAAGATAAATTTTTGATGCCTGCGAATTGATATAGCTGGTTACTTTCCCCGAAGGGTAGAAAGTTTTTGCATACGCAAGGTCATCCACCAACTGGGTGAAATCGGCTGCCATTTCATCGGGATCTTCCGATGGCATATGCTGGTTCTTCAGCCAGCGGTCCTTATTTTTTTTGATGAAAAGGGCTTCCCTCACTTTCCATAGTTTGGATTGTAAAATAATGCATTATCAGGTATAAAATGGAAGAGAACAAAGAATTTATGAATAATTATGAAGCCCTTTGGATATGCTTTAGCAGGAAGTAATTAATTTGTGAATATTAGGAGATAATTTACGCTGATGAATAATCTGTTTTATTTACTGGCAACCTGTTTTTCATTTGGCAATATTCAAATGCCAAGCCAGCAGGAAAGAGTTGAAATAAAGATTGTGCATGACCTGTTCCGGCTGAGGAATGAGCATAAAGCAGATTCAGCGGAAAGGTATTTTGCCGATACAGTGCAGGTGTATATGAAGTACATGAGAAACGTACCAAGGCAAAAGATAACTCAAAGTGATAAAAGTTTCTGGAAAGCACATCCAAAGAATAGATTTGAAATGACTGAACCCGTTAAAATTACCGACAAGGCAGGAATTACGACAGCCACTATCATCGGCAAAGAATATCTTGACGGTTCGGATTATAAGTATGAAAGAATTGAAATAAAATTTAACCGGAATAAAAAGATCTTTTCATACAGGGGATTTAATATTAAAAGATAACTGTAAAATATAAATATTAATTTGTCAGCCTCAATAAAGTGCATGCGATGGCGGTTATAAAAGTCCCTACCAATTTTAATATTGATGTTGATTTTGAAGTGCCGGAGTTTTACCGCCGGTTGCTCTCTCTTATAATTGATGTGATAATTGAATATTTCTATTTGCGTATAGCCGGTGCTATTTTTCAAAGCATACAGGAGAACAGCGGCTGGGATATGGATACCCAATAC
>CAYVSH010000042.1:0-21458 GCA_964453625.1 uncultured Chitinophaga sp. | reverse complement strand
ATGATGACAGATATAGCTCACCAGGAAAAGTATCGACAACAGCATAGCCGTCATCATGATATTTTTATGCAACTTATAATTCTTTGCTTTTACAGCTATAAGAGCTACTATTAGTAATACTGCTACACAGGAATTGATGATGGCATTGGCCTTTGCGAAAAGATGTACATCAAAACCAAGGTCCACATCCAGCTTTATACGGTTCAGCAACACTACGGCTGCAAATACTATAATGGAGAATAAAAAAATAAGTATTGTTGCTTTCTTATCATTTTTAATCAGTACAGGTTCCAGCATACTCATGATTTTTTACGGAAAAAATAAAATAAAAGGCCTACACCCAGTATGGCAATCAAAAAGGCTACGGCCATGATCTGTAATTTGCCTTCAAAGAAGCTTCTTGACTTTGGGTTTTTTTCCATTGTCAGCAGTATAAGGTCTTTTGATAGCTGTGGCAATGCTTCTATTGTATCCAGCCCATGATAATAACCTCTTACATGCCTGTTAGTGTCAATCAGCACAAAGTGATCGGTATGAATAAAGTTGGTATCTACTCCCATACCATCCTCAGCCGGCACTTTTAATTCATTTATAATATAATCATAGATGGCTTTCTTATCACCCGTCAGCAACCACCACTGCTCAGGATTTATCTGAAACCGGTCGGCCCAGTATTTCAGCCGTTCTACCGAATCCCGTTCCGGGTCAATGCTGAAAGAAAGAAAATGAACCTTTTTGTTGGTACGGTCACCTACCCGCTGTCCATTGTGAATGGACTCCACCATCCGTTTCATATTCTTTGTAAGACCGGGGCAAATAGTTGGACAATGCGTAAAAAAGAAATCAGCAATAATGATCTTTCCCCGCAGGCTATCGAGTGATACAGTCTTTCCTTCCTGGTTCTTAAATGCAAAGTTTGGGAGCTTGTGCCATACAGTATCATCCACCCGTTTACCCTTTTTTGTTACAGATATGATAGAATCTGGCAGGTAATGCCTGGGCATATGCACAGCCGTTTCACTCTTATTCTTTACAATAAAATAAGCAACCAGTGGCAGCAGCAAAGCCAGCAACACTGCATATAGAGCTTTTGTATTCACTATTAAAGTTTCAAATAAAAAACCATTAAACTGCTTTCTTGTTCATTGAAAGCCGGCTTAATGGTTTTGGTTTATTAAAATAATGTATCGGAGTAATTATTCTTTTCCACTTTTCTTTTCAACAGGCGCCTCAGTCTTTTGATGTTTTACAGGAGTTGTTGTTTCCTGGAAATGTTTATCATATGTATTACGGAGATTCTTGTAAGAATTCCCCTCATAAATAAAAGCAATGATAAACCACACAAACAATAACAAAGGAACCACTATCGTCATAATCATGTTCCTGATCTCATCGCCCAGGTGCATAAACACAGAAACTATATAATATGCCTTGGCCAAAGTAAGTATGCATACAGCCCCTTTAAACATCAAAACCAGTAATTCATTTGGGCTTCCCCCTTTGTGCATGGAATAAATAATTAAACCAATTGCTAATTCAATAATTGTTATAATTGAAAGAAGTATTGTTGTCTTACGTACTTTCTTTTTGAACGTAGCGTCGTCCTGGTGTTCATGATGAACTGTTACTTCTTCAAATGCCGGATGTTGCATAATGTTTACTATTTCAATTTTAAAAACTCCCGATTTTGATTTGATTTCTGGAATTTATTATTCGGTATTTATATCAGGTAGAAACAAAGGAATACGAATACCCAAACAAGATCTACAAAGTGCCAGTACAAACCGGCTTTTTCTATCATCAGGTAATGTCCTCTGTTCTTAAATACATCTTTCTGTGCCATGATCAGCATTACAATATTGATTACCACACCAGAAAATACATGGAATCCATGGAAACCGGTAATGCCAAAGAAATAGCCACCAAATGCAATCGGACCTTTTTCTCTCACATGCATTTCAGCCATATCAACCATACCTCTCAGTTGTGTATCAGTCATGGCAGATAACTCAGCTACAGTTTTTGTATGATCATGGCTATGCACCAGTTGCACCAATGTTTCATGAGATGTATTATTTAATGCTGCTGTTAATGCTGCATTATCTTCTACAAGATTACCCCATGGATTGCCACCCATTGTCTGGCCAATCATTTCAATACGTCCGTCAACTAATACAGCATGTTCTCCGGTAATAAGGTGATGCCACTCCCAGGCCTGGCAACCAAGAAACGCTAATCCGCCAATAATGGTCCAGAACATCCATTTTATTACTCCGGCTTTATCACCTTTATGGCCTGCATGTACTGCCAGCACCATGGTTACAGAACTAATGATCAGTATGAACGTCATCACACTCACAAACGCCAATGGTAAATTTGCATGGCCTGCACCCGGAAATGCATTGAACACTACGTTAGGATCGGGCCAGAAGTTCTGGCTGAAGCGGATAGAACCGTAGGATATAAGAAATGCGCCAAACGTAAATGCATCACTCATTAAGAAATACCACATCATCAGTTTACCATACTCCATGTTGAATGGGCTTTTACCTCCACTCCACCATTTGGTTTGATGCGCTGTCGTTGTTACAGACATAATAATAAAAATTTAAAAGCCGGCTTTCTTTATCCGCCGATTATTAAAAAGAAAAACAATAAATATATCCAAAGTAGATCCACAAAATGCCAGTACATCGCTGCCACCTCTGTCGGCACCGCACTATACAATTTTACTTTCCCGGTAAATGCCTTAATAAAAATTACCAGTAAGGTAATGATACCGCCAATCACATGTATTGCATGTAAACCAAATATTACATATAAGAACTGGCCGGCTCCTGACCCTTTCAATGTAATTTGCTGAGCCCAAAGCTCATTAAATCCCAGCCATTGTAACAATACAAATGCCGATCCCAGAACTAATGTAATACCGATCAGTAAGCGATACTTACTCATCTCCCTTTGCTTAAAAGAACGTAATGCCATCTGTAATGTAATACTGCTGAAAACAATCACAGCGGTAGAAATCCAGAAAGCAGTTGGCAGTGTAACCGTTATCCAGTTTGTCTGGTTGCTTTTTACAATAAAAGCACTGGTTAACCCGGCAAACATCATAACAATACTGCCTATCGCCACCCACATCGTAAACTTATGTGGGTGCATTTTTTGTTTTTGTTTTGTACTCACTATATCCATCTCTCTTTTAAGTTTTACTTAATAATAATGCCAGCATTACCACCGGCAAATACATATAACTTCCAAACATCACTTTCCTGGCTGCACTTACATCCATCTTTTGATAAAGAACAATACATCTGCCTATCATAAATAAATTAGCCAGCCCAATCAACGAAAGACTAACTATTCCCGACATCCCTTCATAACTGCACATTCCAAAATAATACGGAGCCAGTGTTACAGGAACTAATAACAGCGAATACAAGATCGTTTGTAGCGCCGTAAACTTTGTTGGTCCTTTATCGGCAGGCAACAGTTTAAAACCAGCCGTTGAATAATCTTTGTGTGCCACCCAGGCAATAGCCCAAAAATGTGGGAATTGCCAAAAGAACTGAAACGCAAATAATATCCAGCCACCGGTTCCAAGGTATCCATCACCGGCCGCCCAGCCAATCAAACAAGGCAAAGCACCCGGTACTGCACCTACCAACACCGCTATAGAATTTACTTTCTTCAACGGAGTATAGATAAATGCATACAGGAACAAACTAAACGCTGCCAATCCCGCCGCCAGCCAGTTGAAATAATAACCAAGAATAAAAATTCCTGCCGCCCCGGTTAAAATTGCAAATGCCCATCCTTCTGTCTCACTCATCCTGCCGGATGCAACCGGCCGTTTAGCGGTACGCTTCATTTGTGCATCGGTATCTTTTTCAACTACCTGGTTTATGGCATTAGCACTGCCTGTCACCAGCATCCCACCTGCAAAGAGCAAGAGTATCATCGTCCAGCGGTTCATCACATATTGTTCCGAACCTTGCGTCAGCAAAAAACTGATAACACTGCTGAACACCACCATGATACTCAGCGAAAGCTTCATCAACTGTAAATAATCTTTTACCTTCTTCATCCGCTTCCGCTTGTTATATAAAGAACATAAAACTTATGTTCCCAACTTCTCTTCTACTATCAACTTTCGTTGCGTCGCACTCTTCTGCTGCATCAATTCTATTCGGCAATTTGCAGCATCCCGATCTTTCGGGAATCCCATGCACTATTCACCTTTGTCCATTCACTTCTAGTGCTTACTCTCATTCTCACCAATCTGCTCCGTCTGTGGAATAAACTCCCTTCCGTCTTTTCCATAATCATAAGCCCAACGATGCACTTCCGGAATTTCTCCATCCCAGTTTCCATGACCCGGACGTAATGGAGTTGTCCACTCCAATGTGGTTGCACCCCATGGATTTTTATTTGTAACCTTTCTCCCTTTAAATATGGAATAAAGAAAATTAAACACAAACATCAACTGCACCGCAAATACAATGATGGACACAATGGTGATCATTTTATCCAACTCCGGGAAATCGTTGAACGATACCCAGCCTCTTTTATCCAAATAACGACGTGGAATACCGGCAAGACCCTGGTAATGCATCGGCCAGAAAATAAGATAAGCACCGATCATCGTTACCCAGAAATGGATATAGCCTAATGTGTTGTTCAGGTAACGGCCAAACATTTTCGGGAACCAGTGATAAATACCGGCAAACATACCAAACATCGATGCCACACCCATTACAATATGGAAGTGAGCCACCACAAACATGGTATCATGCAGGTGTATGTCAATAGTAGAGTTTCCTAAGAATATACCTGTTAATCCACCAGAGATAAATAAGCTTACAAAACCGATGGCAAATAATGTTGCCGGTGTGAAGCGGATATTACCTCTCCATAATGTCGTCAACCAGTTAAATACTTTAATGGCAGATGGCACCGCAATCAATAAGGTAAGCAACACAAATATTGAACCCAGGAATGGATTCAACCCGGTTACAAACATATGGTGTGCCCACACCAGGAAGGCTAAGATCGTAATTGCGAAAAGCGAACCAAGCATCGCCATATATCCAAAGATGGGTTTACGGCTGTTTACGGATAATATTTCCGACACCATCCCCATCGCTGGTAACAGAATGATATAAACCTCAGGGTGACCAAGGAACCAGAACAGGTGCTGGAACAAGATGGCACTTCCTCCTTCATTCGGAAGTATTTCGCCGTTCACAACTATATCACTCAAATAGAAACTTGTTCCAAGATTACGGTCAAACAACAGCAAAATCAAACCAGATAAAAGAACAGGGAATGATAATACACCCAATACAGCAGTAAAGAACAGAGCCCAGATGGTTAAAGGCATCCTGGTCATGCTCATGCCTTTTGTACGCATATTAAGAATGGTAGAAATATAATTAAGACCACCCAGTAATGAAGACACAACAAACAAAGCCATACTGGCGATCCACAGGTCCATACCAAGTATCGAACCGGAAGATGCTTGTCCCAATGCACTTAACGGCGGATAAATAGTCCATCCACCCGAAGCAGGGCCTGTTGAAATAAACAAAGAAGAGATCATTACAACACTGGCTAAAAAGAAGAACCAGTAAGAAAGCATATTCAGGAACGGAGAGGCCATATCCCTTGCACCGATCTGTAATGGAATAAGGAAGTTGGCAAATGTTCCGCTCAATCCGGCTGTTAATACAAAGAACACAAGAACAGTTCCGTGCATGGTGATCAATGCATAATAGAACTCAGGTTGTATCTGTCCTCCTTTAGCCCAGTTACCAAAGAATGTTTCCAGGATCGGGAATGATTGCTCAGGATATCCTAACTGTAAACGAAACAATACAGAAAACAAACCACCTATAATAGCCCAGATGATACCTGTTATTAAGAACTGCTTGGCAATCGTTTTGTGATCCTGGCTGAAAATATATTTGGAAACAAACGACTGATGATGATGTCCATGATCATCATGATGCACCTCAAGTGCAACTGCAGCTCCTGTGTGTACATTCAATGCTTCACTCATATTCATTTTTAATTTATACTCCGGTTAGATGGAGTTTCAAAAAAATCTTTTTTATATAGTACCGGCTATACCGGCTTCAAATTATTTGATCAATGCAGCAACAGGTTGTACCGAAGCTGAATCTTTTTTAACCGACGGATCTTTGTCAGGATTAGCTACCAGGTATTGTGGTTTCTTTCCGGCCATCCATGCATCAAACTCTTCCTGTGTTTCCACAATTATTACACCCCTCATACTCCAGTGTCCTTGTCCGCACATCTGGTCGCATGAGATTTCATAGGCAAAGTTGGGTTTACCTGTTTTCTCAATCATTTCCTTCGTAGTGTATTTTGGCGTAAACCACATAGTAGTTGGTGTGCCCGGCACAGCATCCATCTTCATTCTGAAATGAGCCAGACCCACATCATGTATTACATCCTTTGAACCGATCACCATTTTAACCGGCTTGTTTACTACAAGGTGCATTTCCTGCTCCATCCATACATCATCATGGTTTGCCGGATCATCCCATAGCTGACCTAATGAATTATTTTTAGCAGGGTCAATATTCTTAAAATACTTTTTACCCAAAATGCCATCTTTTCCCGGATAACGGAACTCCCAGCCAAATTGTTTGCCTGTTACTTCTACGATCATTGCATCTTTAGGTGCATTTCCTGTAATCTTGAACCAATAAAACAAACCAAAACCAACCAGCACTGTAAGTGCTATGGCCGGAATAACGGTCCATATCAATTCTAATTTATTATTGTGCGGATAGTAATATGCTTTTCTTTTGTCAGATTCCTGGTATTTAAAGGAGAACCAGAATAATGCTACCTGGGTAATCACAAACACAATTCCTGTAAGTGCTATAGTGATATAAAGCATTCTGTCTATCAATACTCCATGATCAGAAGCCGCCTCACCTAAGATTTTTCCTTTCAATTTCTCATTGCAATAATATACCCCAATCAAACCAATGATTAAAAATGCCAAAAGCATAAATGCGTTAACCTTATTGGTTTGTTTCCGGGTTCTCTCTTCACCACGCAAAACGGCTACATATTCACTGGCTTTGGCAATCTGAAAAGTGATCAGAAACCCCAGTGCTAAGATCGCTACTATGAAAAATGTCTGCATAATATTGTAATCTATATATACCTAATAATAAAATATCTATATCTTCTGTCCGAACCCGAAACACTTATTGTTTCCGGTTCAGATAATTATGTATGGTGTATAACACTTTCTTTTATAAACGGATGGTTCTTTGCCAGCAATGGTGCTTTGCTTAAAGCTCTTCCGGTTAAATACATAATTAAGCCAACAAAACCCAAAGCCACACCAAAATCATACAGTATCATCGGCACATGATCTTTCTGATGACCCGGGAACACCATCTGGAAGAAGTCCAGCCAGTGACCAAAGATGATCAGTAAGGCCATAAATGTTACGGTGGTATAATTCCGTTTAGATCCTCGTCTCATTAATATTAACAACGGAGCAAGGAAATTGATTATAAACATCAGCCAGAAAATTCCACTGTAAATTCCCTGAGCCCTTGGTTTGAAATAGGTAGTTTCTTCCGGAATATTGGCATACCAGATCAACATGAACTGGGAGAACCACAGATACGTCCAGAATATAGAGAAGGCAAACATGAACTTTCCAAGATCATGTAAATGCTCTTCATTTGTCAGTTCTAAATAGTTATTATTCTTCAGGAACACAACAAACAAGGTGATCAATGCTATACCTGCTACAAATGTGCTGGCAAATGTGTACCAGCTATACATGGTGCTGTACCAATGTGCATCGATACTCATCAGCCAAAGCCATGGTATTGATGACATAACCGTTAAAGAGAAAACAACAATATAAATTGCCGCCCAAACAGTGTTTTTCCAGATATATTTTTTGCCTTCCTCTATAGACAGTGGCTTATCGTCTATACTGCGGGAAAGTGAACGCATCTTTTTTCCCAACAATGACCAGGCAACTATAGTTAATACAGTCATTACAGCAAAAAAGTTCTTATTTAAGAATCCTTTTTTGAAATTCAGGATATGATCATGTTTTACATGCTCGGTATCTGTCCAGTGATATATTTCATGATTACCGCCAAAACAGATCAATAATAAGATAACTCCGCAAATGGTTCCTACTACAGGTACACAGGCTGAAATTGCTTCAGAAACCCTGCGGAAAGACATTTGCCATCCGCCCCAAGCCAGCGTAGTTGCACAAATAAAGAACATTGCAGCATTTACAACCAATAAGAAATAAACACTGTTCTGCAACAGTGAACCCCAGAAACGGGCCTGTGCATGCGGATCGTCTTTAGATCCATTTGTAACATATAAACCAATAATAGCAAGCAAACCAATAACCATTAATGTGATAGCTATGGTATTGAATCTTTTTGGCACTATGTATTTTTCCCGGATTACCATCAGTGTTCGTTTATTTTATTCTTCAAATACTAATTTGTTGTTGTTACAGCAGTTGTATCAGCAGTTGCTTTTGCTGCAGTTCCGCCCTGTTTCATTTTTATATATGCAATCACTTCCCAGCGTTGTTTTGGTGTCAACTGAGAGGCATAGCTTCCCATTTGTCCTTTACCATATGTTACAGAATGAAACATAGTTCCTTCAGTCATGATTTTCATATCATCGGCTAACAAATTCTTTGGTGCCGCAGGATAAGGCCCATCTCCTCCATTCCATAAAGGACCATTACCATCCAGTTTGGCGCCATGGCATATACCACAATTCACCAGGTATAATCTTTCTGCTTCAGTCATATTAATTGCGGCTACATCCAGTGGATTCTTTATTGCACCAGATTGTGCATAGCCGGTGGAATCATTTTTTCCTGCATACGGCATCATATCTCCACGGGCAATCGTTCCTTCTACCGGGCGGCCGTTATAAAATATTTTATGGCCTTTATCCGGACCCCAGTTATTCAGGTCGCTGATAAATTTTGTTGAATCAAGTGATGCGTAGGTTTCATATGCTCTGCTGTAAGCCATATCCGGCATATATGTTCTGCCTTCGCTGCGCCTTGTTTTGCCACATGCAGCCAGCATGGCAACCATTGCCACACATCCCGTAATAATCCAAATTTTCTTCATCATCAGTGATTATATAATTATTTAATGAGCCGCTTCTTCTTTCTTTTCAAATCTTTTCCTGTCTTTGTCATAACGACCAAGCCACCAGCCAGTTTCTTTGTACTGTACACCAACTTCCACCGCTCCTAAACTTTGTAAAAAACTGATTGCATCTGCTTCATTTGTAGTATCTGTACACTCCAACGCCATTACAAAAGTGTCATCAGTTGAACGAGGATTGAAATGGTCCTTTTTTACAAATGGTGCTAATTGACATAAATAACAAAACGTAAGTACCATCCCTACCGCTGCAAACAATACGGTCAATTCAAATGTGATAGGTATCCAGGCTGGTAATGAAAAAAACGGCTTACCACCAAAGTTCAGTTGCCAGTCAATCGTTAACGCCCAGGTAATAAATCCTACTGCAGTGGCAGTACCTGTAATGCCATAGATAAAACCAGCAGTGTGCAGGCTGGTATCTCTAAGCCCCATTGCATGATCTAATCCATGAATTGGAAACGGAGTGAATACATCATGAATTTTATATCCTGCACGGCGTACTTTCTTTACGGCAGGAAACAGAACTGCTTCATCGTAAAAATTACCTGTTATAAATTTTTTTACAGCCATATGCTTGTTTCTGGTTTCTTGTTATTAGTTACTTCATTATGCTCCGTGGTCATGACTATGATGCTCTACAAACTTCTCAGTACTTTCTTTCTCTATATCTTCCATCTTCTCTTTATAGTTTTCACCACTACGCTTCAATATATGTTTGATCTCTGCTATCGCAATTACCGGGAAGAATTTGGAGAACAGGAAGTAGCAGGTAAAGAATAACCCGAATGTTCCCATATAAAATCCAACCTCCCAGATTGTTGGAGTATAATAAGTACTCCATGCACTTGGAAGATAATCACGGTAAACAGATGTTACGATAATTACAAAACGTTCGAACCACATACCAATATTCACCAGGATGGACATAAAGAAGGTAACTACCAGGTTAGATCTCATTTTCTTGAACCAGAATATCTGTGGTGACAATACGTTACATCCCATCATGATCCAATAACTCCATCCGTAAGGGCTATTCAAATTCAACCTGTTTTCAAAGAATGCAAAGTTCTCATATGGCACGGCAGAATACCAGGCCATGAATAACTCTGTCAGGTAGGCAATACCAACAATTGAGCCTGTCAGTACAATAACCTTGTTCATTACATTGATATGCTCAATGGTAATGTATTCTTCAAGTGCTAAAACTTTTCTTGTAACAACCAATAGTGTTTGCACCATTGCAAAACCGGAGAAGATGGCACCCGCAACGAAGTATGGAGGGAAGATAGTTGTATGCCAACCCGGCACTACTGAAGTGGCGAAGTCGAAGGATACGATGGTGTGTACTGATAATACAAGGGGTGTACTTAAACCTGCTAATACTAATGAAAGGGCTTCATGGCGCTGCCAGTGTTTGGTACTTCCTGTCCATCCAAAAGCTGCCACTCCATAAAAGGCTTTTCTCCATTTCTTCTTTGCCCTGTCTCTTAGCGTTGCCAAATCAGGCAGCAATCCAGAATACCAGAATAATAATGATACAGTGAAATAAGTTGATATCGCAAATACGTCCCAGAGAAGTGGTGAGTTAAAGTTCACCCACAACGGTCCTCTTGTATTGGGATAAGGTAATACGAAGAATGCATTCCACACACGACCCATGTGCCAGATAGGAAACTGGCCTGCACACATTACGGCAAAAATGGTCATCGCTTCTGCAGCACGGTTCACCCCTGTTCTCCATCCCTGGCGGAAAAGTAATAAGATAGCAGAGATCAGCGTTCCGGCATGACCAATACCTACCCACCATACGAAGTTGGTAATATCCCAGCCCCAGCCAATTGTTTTATTCAGGTTCCACTGACCGGTACCATAGATCACTTCCATGGTAACGGAGATGATCCCAAAAACCAATAACCCAACTGAAATAAGAAATCCTATCCACCAAAGTTTAGATGGATTCGCTTCCACCGGACGGCAAATGTCTTCGGTTACCTGGTGGTAATCCTTATTGCCTTCTACCAGTGCTGGTCTTACCTGTGATTCGTATCTGAGTAATGCCATAAATGATTATAAAAATTCCAAATAATAAATTCTAAATATCAACTCCCTTTTCTCTTACCAATTTCACATTTATCAATGAGGTGTTTCTTCTGTCTTTGGTGCTGATGGCAATGTGCTGTCAGCTTTATGCCCTTCAGTTTTATGTCCTTCCTCTTTGTGTTCTGCTTCTTCGTGATGTTCTGCTTCGATCAACTCATCTGTATTTCTCACTTTAGCGAGGTAAGTAACATTTGGTAGTACATGCAATTGCTCCAATACATAGAAGCTGCGGTTTTTATTTTCAGCTCTTACTTTATTGATTGCACTGTCCTTATCATGAGCATTGCCAAATACTATTGCATCCGTTGGACAAGCTGTCTGACATGCAGTTTTTGCATCACCATCTTTTAATGGCCTGTTTTCTTTCTTCGCATCCAGTTTTGCTGACTGTATCTTTTGAATACAGAATGAACATTTCTCCATTACACCACGGCTACGTACAGTAACATCTGGATTTAATACCATTCTTGACAAATCATCGTTCATTTGGTGAACAACAGGGTCCAGTTTACCAACCAGTTGCATATCCTGGTTATCAGGGAAACTGTCTGCTCCTGTATAATCAGCCCAGTTAAAGCGACGAACCTTAAACGGACAGTTATTGGCACAATATCTTGTACCGATACAACGGTTATAAGCCATTTGGTTGATACCTTCTGCACTATGATTAGTAGCAGCTACAGGACAAACGTTTTCGCAAGGTGCATTATCACAATGCTGGCACATCATCGGCTGGAATACCACCCCTTTCAGGTCATCAGGATTATTATGATCGCTGATGAAATAGCGGTCAATACGCAGCCAGTGCATATCATGGTAACGAAGCACTTCACTTTTACCAACCACAGGAACGTTATTCTCTGCATGACAAGCAACCACACAGGCATTACAACCATTACAAGCATTCATATCAATGCTCATTCCCCATTTTAATCCCGGCTGATCATGTTGTGGATATAATGTTGCCTGGCGGAAATCATTATTCGCATTCTTGTAATATGCTTCTTCCAGTTCTTTTCTCCAGTCAGGAATTACCGTTGGATACTTTTTAAAAGTAGCCATTGTGGTTTCCCTTACTACTTCTTTTCTATCCTCGTAAGAATTATGTATTTGTGTTTGTGCAATCTTATGTTTCTTGTTCAGGTTTTCAACTGAAGCACCGGTTACAAAATTGTCAACTGTTGTTCCATTGAATGAAGCCAGCGGATAAGCATTTACACCAACACCAGCTGCTGTTTTACCCAACGCTTCATTTCTTCCATAACCAACTGCTATCGCAATGGTATCAGCATTCATTCCCGGCATAACGAGAATTGGTAATTCAATTTCTTTTTTGCCAACCGTTACTTTTATAACAGGCTTCCCTGGATAATATTCGTAATCAGTATTCAGTTTAATGCCCAACTCTTTGGCTTTTGCCATAGAGATCAAGGCGTAGTTATCCCAGGTAGCTTTGGTAACTGAATCAGGCAACTCTTGCAACCATGGGTTACCGGCCTGTGAGCCATTTCCCATAGAAACTTTTTCGTACAACACTACTTCTGTTCCGGTTCCTTTTTTATAAGCAGCTATAGCAGCTGTTGCTTCTGCAACGCCACCACCACTATATGATCCGCTACCGGAAGCTGCATTTTCAATAACACCATTTTGCAATGCTGTATTCAACGCCGACTCACCACCTAATTTATCACTCCAATAAGATTTGAAATATGTTTCGTAATCCCTGTTATCACCGGACCATTTCAATAATGATGTCTGGTAAGGACGGGTTTTAAATAACGGGTAAATAGTTGGCTGCTGGAAACTTACAATACCTGCTTTTGGCTCTGCATCACCCCAGCTTTCCAGGTAGTGATGTGTAGGAATGATGTATTGACAAAGCTCAGTTGTTTCATCCATTTTTTCAGAGAAAGAAACTGTCAACTTTACTTTCTTTAATGCTGCTTTGAATTTATCAGCATCATGATAGCTGTAAGCCGGATTGGCACCATAGATCATTAAAGTACCAACTGTTCCTGCTTCCATATCAGTGATCAGTTGTACAAACTCACTGTCAATACCCTGACGGTAGTTAACAGGACGGCTCCAGTCAATAGTTGTTCCGTAAGCACCTATCGCATTATTGATTGCATTTACAATTACCTGTATATTCTTGTCATTACTGCCACAAACAACCAATCCTTCACCTTTATGTGCATTCAAATCAGCAGCTACTTTTTTAATACCTGCAGCTAATTTGGCATCCGCTATAGTTGCAGCACTGCCACCTAATTCAGCTAATAAAGCAAGTGCAACAGCACCGGTTTCAGATGGACGATGGGTAAATCTTTCATCGGCATTTGAACCGGTCATGCTTAAATGACCTTCGAAATGATAATGCTTACTCATAGAAGGATTCTTTTCATCTATCCTTCTTCCTTTTGCATAGCCTTTTGCAAACTCAACCGGGCTAAGCCATGTTCCTAAAAAGTCGGCACCAAGGCTAACAATTACTTTGGCTGCACCGAAATTATAGGAAGGTATTTTTCTTCCAAATCCGCTGGTCTCATTTGCCAGCAACATTCCACTGTAAGAAACAGCATCATATTGTACATGCTTCAGACCCGGAAATTTGGAAATAATATCTTTTGTAGAGGGTGAATTGATGGTAGAAGTCAATAAAACTACTGATCCACCAGCCGCTTTCATTGCATCACCTACTTTCTTATCAAAGTCTTCAAAGCTGGTAACTTCCTGGAATTTATCTCCTGCTTTTTGCAATGGGAATTTAGCCCTGTACATATCATACAGGTCAAGCACTGATGCTTGCGCCCTTGCAGACGTACCGCCTTGTGCAAATGAACTGTTTTCTAAAATATTTCCTTCTATCTTGATAGGGCGGCCATCTCTTACTTTAGCAACAACCGGAACAACATCTCCATCCTGAGTGTATGTAGTAGCATAATATTTTGCAACACCGGGAACCAGGTTCTCAGGTTTATTGGCATATGGAATTGCTTTCTTAACCGGTATTTTACAACTGGCAGCCAATGTAGCAGCAGCCGTGCTGAAACCAAGATATTTCAGAAAGTCCCTGCGTGGGGCTTTTGCATCTATCAACCCTTTATCATCAAAGCCTTCGAATGGTAACTCTTCATGAAACTCATCCTGGGAGAGTTTTTTAAGATTCTCCGGGTCATTAACCTCTCCGAAACTTTGCCAGTATTTGTTTTGGCTCATAATACGATTTGAAAATTTGACAATTCTAAAAATGCTGCCTTATCTCCGGTATATTAATAGTGACATTTCTGACATTCAAGACCACCGATATCTTTTACTGTAACACTATCCATCTTGTGGTTCTTAATATCATTATGAAACCTTTCATATATGCTATAAAACTTATTACCAGTGCTGTCGCTATAGTTAAAATCAACCTTGGTTTCACGGTGACAATTGATACACCAGCCCATGCTCAGTTCAGAAACCTGCTTTACTTCATCCATGGCAGTTATTTCTCCGTGGCAGCTCTGGCATTGTACTTTTCCGGCCCTGATGTGTTGTGAATGGTTGAAATAAACATGATCAGGAAGGTTGTGGATCTTTACCCACTCGATCGGTTTTGCTTTTGAAGGATCCCATTCATTTGGCTTATTGGGGTCAAAACCGGCATACTTATATAGTTTGGCTATTTCAGCTGTACCATTTATTTCATTTCCTTCACTATCATAAAGCTTTGGGCCTTTTACATACTCACCAATAGCTTTATGGCAATTCATACAAACATTTACAGATGGAATAGCTGCATGCTTGCTTTCCCATGCATTTCCATGGCAATATAAACAACTGATCTGGTTGATACCGGCATGTACTTTATGGGAGTAATAGATCGGCTGAACCGGTTCATAATCTTTTTGACGGCCTAATCCTATCGCTGCTTTACTGAACTGGTAACCAGCTATAGCAAAGAATAGCAATGCAAACATGGTGATGTAAACCTTATTTCTATAAACCGGAACAGGTTCCGGACGGCTGATGCCTTCCGCATCATCCGACATTTTTTTCAGGTTACTGTTCACCTGCATCAGGATCAGAGCAATAATTGCCAAAATGAGGGAAATAACACCAAAAATGATGGCATTTGAGTTGGATTTTGGTGCATTATCAGCAACAGGTCCGGCAGTTGGTGCTTTTGCCGTAGCTGCATCATTTATATATGCTACAATATTATCAACGTCGGCCAATGTTAAGTCTGGAAACCCACTCATCATTGATTTATACTCAGCAAAAAGACCTTTGGTATAAGCGTCGTTTGCCATATAAGCTGCCGGGTTCTGAATCCATTTCAATAATTCATTGTGGTCAGCCCATTTATGCCTGTCTTCCAATCCAGCTAATGCAGGACCTGTACCCGGTTTTAAAACCTGGTGGCAACTGGCACATTTGCTCATGAATAATGTCTTGCCTGCAGCAATATCAGCCGCCGAAACATTATTTACTGTTGAAAAAACAAAAAATGTAATTAGTAAGAGAGCAAGCCTTTTGCCGGTTAGTTTACAGGGAATCATAGATGCAATTGATTCTAAAAAAATGTGGATAAAATCCGTTGTTCAGCCGCAAAAATAAGTCAGGAACTTAACAAATCAACAAGCAGTTTAACTTTTTTTTGAGCCGCTACCAGTAAGGGTTTCAGCCGATTTTTGAAGATTTGTTTATCGCTTCTTATTTTGTTTGTCATAAATACGTCAACAAACTACAGTTTCAGAAAGCATGTTAAAAACATAGATGCTATTGGTTGATTTTTCCGCATTTTTGCGCCTCAGTAATAAAAACATGTTTGAACGGCTTCAAAAAAAATGGAAAGTAAACGGGGTGCAACTGGCATTGATCCTTTGCACATTTGCTATTGGCGGCAGCCTTACAGGTTTTGTTGGCAAAAAGATCATGAACCTGCTTTCCATACAACAGGATTGGCTTTGGGCTATTATTTATATACTTCTTATAACTATTATCTGGCCTATGGCTGTGTTGCTTGTCAGTTTTCCTTTTGGTCAATTCCGCTTCTTTTCACAATATATCCGAAAGATCGGGGCAAAGATGGGGTTGGTGAAGTCGGGGGTCGGAAGTCATAAGTCAGATGGGTCAAATTAGTCAGATGAGTCAAATTGGTTAGATTTACAAGGCTTGGTTTCTATTCATAATCTTTGCCAATCTTCATAAGAAATAACTCCAAGTTCTGGTTTGCCTTCGCCTTCCAGCAATGCAATAAATTCCAAAACATTCCCGTCTGGGTCGTTAAAATAAATAGCAAGGGCTGGCATCCACGCAAATACCATTGGCCTTTTGGTTCCATCTTTTAGAAAATTGTATGGTTTCAGGTTCTTTTCTTCAAGCCATTCAACCGATCTTTCTAAAATATCATTCAGTTCACACCGGAAAGCAAAATGCCTGACCTCCAATTCAGCTTTTGGCTTTTCCCAAAGCCCCAGCATATATTCTTTGGGCTTGCCAATCCAGAAAAAAGCAATCTTTCTTTTTTCTTCCTTGTGACAAAAATCAAGACCCAGAACATTTTTATAAAATGCAATTGAATCTTCAAGGTTGCTAACATTAATATGTGTTTCGTAAAGACCCTTTATCATTTTGATTGGTTTTGAAAATTAAGTTAGTCAATAATTGACACCTCACCCCAAACCTATCATTAAAGGAGATGAAGTTGAATTCCGATAGTACATATTTTCTTTTCAATTTAAAATAGCAGTTTCATTGCAAGTATATTTGCCTGGTGAAAAAAATTGCTGTTTTTGCTTCCGGCGCAGGTACCAATGCTGCTATTATCATTACCTGGTTTAAAAAACACAACAACATCAGTGTTTCATTAATAGTAAGCAATAAACAAGATGCCGGTGTTTTAAATATTGCAGCGGCACATAATATTCCAACCCTGATAATTGAAAAGGAAAAATTCTTTCGAGGTAACGGCTATGTGGATGAACTAATGCAATCCGGGATAGAACTTATCGTTCTGGCTGGTTTTCTTTGGAAGGTTCCAGACGTATTAATAAATAGTTATAGAAATAAGATCATCAATATTCATCCTGCTTTATTACCAAAATACGGGGGAAAAGGAATGTATGGCCTGCGGGTACACCAGGCGGTAATTGATAATAAAGAAAAGGAAAGCGGCATAACAATTCATTATGTAGATGAATATTATGATAACGGTAATACTATTTTCCAGGCAAGCTGCCCGGTATTGGAAACTGATACCGTCTATTCATTAGCGGAACGGGTTCAGCAATTAGAACATCAGCACTATCCCAGAGTGATTGAAGGAATATTAGTCAGATAAGTCACACTGGTCAAATAAGTCAATGACTGAGAATACTTTTAAAACATGTGACTCATTTGACACATATGACTCTTATGACTTCCTTGTCCTATTTGACTTTATCATCCCTTTTGCATTTTCTTTCGTTACTTGCCGCTTATTAATTCATTTTGCTTTTGCGAAAAATCTACATACCGGCCATTATAGTTTTTTTCTTCACCCTTTCAGCATCAAATGCTGATGCACAACTACTTTATAAATTAAGGGGTACGGTATACGACAGTTCAAGGCTTTTCCCCATGGAGGCAGTTACTGTACTGAGCACATCCGGTAAAGGAACCGTGACCAACGCAGATGGTTTTTATGAAATAGAAGTTTCCGAAAAAGACTCCATCTGGTTTAGTTACCTGAATAAGCCAACCATGAAGTTTCCTGTGATCAATATCAGCAACCCAATGAGCTTCGACATCTCCTTACAGGTAAATGTTCCGGTGATGAAAGAAGTAAAGATCAAATTAAAGAATTACAGACAGGATTCAATACAGAACAGGTTAGATTATGCAAAGATCTTTAACTATGAAAAGCCCGGTTTAAAAACCGTAACACCTTCTTATGGTGGTGCCGCTGGTTTCGATCTTGATGAGATTATCAACATGTTCCGTTTCAAACGAAACAGGAGCATCGCCTCTTTTCAAAAACGGCTGATTCTGGAAGAACAAGAAGCATTTGTTACTCATCGCTTCAGCAAACAATTGGTTCGCCGTCTTATACCATTAACCGGCGATGCATTAGATAGCTTCATGCGGGTTTATAGACCTTCTTACTTATTTACCAGGTATGCCGGTGATTATGATTTTCAATTATACATCAAAACAGCTTATAACCGGTACCTGAAAGGCTTACCTCCCGAAGTATTTTACAAAGAAGAAGAGGAATAGCCGGCAGCACTAACACAAACCAACAGGCTAGCTTTTTCAAAAAACCAATTCTTCAACACGGGTTACTATTAAAAATCTTATCTTTTCTCTTTTATGGATAAGCCTGAACCCCACAATTCCAACCCGAAATGGATAGGCCGTTTATTAAAGTTTCTATTATATATAGTAATAGGTTTTATGGCTGCTTTTGTTTACCGGCAATTAAAAAATTAAAATTGCTTATATCCAATTTTCTTATGAAAGCTTTGCAATACCATTAAACTTTAAATATGGAAGTACACCACCATGCCCACACTGCCCGAAAAAAATGGACTCATTATTTCTGGGAATTTTTAATGTTATTCCTTGCTGTGTTCTGCGGATTTCTGGCAGAGTATCAGTTGGAACATAAAATTGAACATGACAGGGAGAAACAATTCATGCAAACAATGGCTGAAGATTTGAAATCCGATTCAGCGAGATTGAACAGGCTGATCAAAATTAGAAAATCCCGCATCAGGGAACTGGATACATTGTTTCATCTTATTGCCAGTGATGAATATCTTACAAATGGAAGAAAAGTTTATGAACTTTACGAATGGCCCTATTGGGATATTTTGCGATTCTTCCCTTCAGACAGAACCATGCAACAGCTGAAAAATGGTGGCAACCTGCGGCTGATACGTAAAAAAGATGTTTCCACGGCGTTGATAAAATATGATATACTGGTACGCAATTATAAAGAATACGAACCGCTTCAGCAGGAACTGGCAACACAAATCAACCAGCACCTCGAGAAACTCCTTGATCCTTTGATTATTGAAAAAGCAACCAGGATGTATGCAGAAAGGCAACTTGCTGCGGATACAATCGTCAGCTCAGCTGGTCGTATGGACTTGCCTTCAACTATTACCATATTAAAGCTTGCAGAGGCAGATAAAAAAATTTTACTAAAATATATTACCCAGGTAAAAACACTTTACCTGGGACACATGAGAGATAATATGTTAGAAAAGAACGAGGCTGATAAAACACTGGCATTAGTAGTTAAAGAATATAAGATTAAAGATTAAATATGGAAGTACACCACCACTCTCACACTGCCCGTAAAAAATGGACCCATTATTTCTGGGAGTTTTTAATGTTGTTCCTCGCTGTGTTCTGCGGATTTCTGGCAGAGTATAAACTTGAGCATGTTATAGAACATCAAAGGGAAGAAAAATATGTTCAATCATTAATTCAGGATTTGAAAGCGGATACCGCCAGTCTTCGACAGTATATTAATACAAGGATAGAAAAAAGAATTATGATGGATTCATTGACGATACTGTTAAGCAGCGGAATGCACAAACAATTTGGAAACTCAACATATTTTTTTGCCCGCCATGTATTTCACGGTGCGCCATTTGAAAGTACAGATGGAACAATGCAGCAATTAAAAAATTCAGGTAATATGCGTCTAATAAAGAATGAAAATGTGATTAACAACATTTTATCTTACGATGCTTCGGTTAAATACTTAAAAGAATGGGATGAAACAGATACAAGGATTAGGACAACTTTTCGGGAAATAGGAGGGAGTATTTTCAATGCCAGTCAATATTACCATTCCATAGACTCTAACATGAATTTTGTAAGGCCTACAACAAATCCGCAATTATTAACTGAGAACCCGGTTTCTATTAATGCTATTACTTTTCAGATACAGTATTTATCAATAAGTTGTTTAGGAAATATGCAAAGAGGAAAAGCCCTGAAAACCAAAGCAGAAAACCTGATAGACCTTTTAAAAAAAGAATATCACCTGAAATGAGAGAAGCTTTTAGCATTTAGCAATCACAAACTAAAAACCATAAACTTTAAACCAACAATGGAAGTACATCACCATGCTCATACCGCCCGCAAGAAATGGACCCATTATTTCTGGGAATTTCTAATGTTGTTCCTCGCTGTGTTCTGCGGTTTTTTAGCAGAATACCAGTTGGAGCATAAAATTGAAAGAGACAGAGAGAAAAAGTTTATACAAACCTTTATTGAAGATTTAAAAACAGATACAGCAGCCATCAGGCAAAATATCATTTTCAGGAAAAACAAGATGAAAGCAATGGATTCTTTAATGTTTCTCTTAAACAGTCAGCAAATTAAAGGGCATGAAAATGATCTTTATTATTTAGGCAGAACTTTTGTGAGGGGTGTTAGGTTTCAAAGTAATGATCGAACCATTACACAATTAAAAAATTCCGGTTCCTTAAGATTGATACGAAATGAAAAGGCCGCCGACAGTATGATATCGTATCAAAAACTGGTAGAATATATTTATTATAACCAGGAAGATGATCGTATCGAAAGAAGAGAGGCAGACCCCTTGTTATCCCATATATTTTACCCGGCAGTATTTGATAAAATGGTAACTATTGATGGCATCACCAGGCCTACTGATAATCCACCTTTAAGATCATACGACAAAAACCTTCACTTTGACCTTGCCTATTATGTTCACCAGCTTAAAGGCAGCAATTTCATGATTGAAGTAAGGCTGAAATTGTTGAATGAAAAAGCAATAAACATGATAAAATTTTTACAGAAAGAGTATCATCTGAAATAAAATAATTATGGAAGTACATGCACACACCCACACCCCAAGAAAAAAATGGAGCCATTATTTTTGGCACATTTTCATTCTTTGCATTTGCATAAACGTAACCGCACAATCAACCATTGAATATGACATTGTACTCTCTGGCGGACGGGTAATTGACCCGGAAACAAAACTAGATGCTATCAGAAATGTGGGCATCTTAAACAACCGCATTGCACAAATTTCAGCCGAACCATTAAAAGGCAAACAAACCATCAATGTAAGCGGACTGGTAGTAGCTCCCGGCTTTATTGATCTGCATATACATGGCC
>CAYVSH010000041.1:0-21499 GCA_964453625.1 uncultured Chitinophaga sp. | reverse complement strand
TGCAAACCATTACAAATTAACCCCTTACCTAAAAAATTCAGCATGAAACCCTCCAGTTCTATCAATCCGAACTCATTGTCAAGCATCCCGAATTCATTGTCAAGCACCCCGAATCCATTGTCAAGCACCCCGAATTCGTTATCAAGCTCCCCGAATCTATTGTCAAACATCCCGAATGCATTGTCAAACACCCCGGATTCATTGTCAGGCACAGTAAATCGATAAGCAAAAAGTAAAAATTAATTGTCAGGCACCCCTAATTAATTGTCAAGTGATGATAATTGAAGCAAAGCATATTCAAAATCCCATTTTGCGATCACAATTGCATTTCGAACCTCCTTAAATGCACCAATAGAATACCCTGAGCATAAAACAAAAAAATCAATTTTAAGAATCATTAAACGATATCAAAATGCCAACACTAATAAAAAAATATAATTGCGGTCAGCAAGAGCTTTACGCCGTATGCCGCCTCGGTTGGGATGCCTGTTCAGACAACCTCGCCGACTTCACTGCCTTCAAATCAAAGTACGATGCGCCATTCATTGCAGCACGGCTTGCAGAAATCGATGCCGCCGAAGCACTGCCCGATGAAGAACAACGAACAGAAGATGCAAGAACATTCCGCATCGAGTTAAAAGAATTGGCAACAGCAGCATTGGCATACTGGCAAAAACTAAAACGCTACATTACCGATGCATTTCCCGCCAGTCAGGTAGAAGTAAAACTAGATGCCGCAGGACAGGCACACTATGCCAAAGCAGGTAAAGATGATTGGAATGCAGTAGCCCGGCTGATGCTCGATGGTAATACATTCATTACAGACAACTCAGCCACACTTCAGGCTGGTGGCAATATGCCCGCAGCATTCGCCGGCGATTTTGAAGATGCAAGAGATGATTTCGATGATAAGCTCACAGAGTTTCTCGAAGCATCACAATCAAGTGAAGTAAGCACACAAACAAAGATCACTGCCAACAATGATATTCATGCAAAACTCATGAACATGTTTCTAGATGGCCAGGAGATTTACAAAACAGATGAAGCAGTAAAAAAACTCTTCACATTCGAACAGGTACTACTCACAGTAGCAGGCCCCGGCAACCAGGGCTACAAAGGAAACATCACACAAACCAACAATGCAAATGTAACAGGAGGCACAGTAGAGTTCTCCGGCCTTACAAACAAAACAGTGCAGATAGATGTAAATGGGCATTACAACTGTCCACAGTTATCCGCTGGTCCAGGTTACACCATCACCGTTACTGTACCAGCATGTGAAGTAAAAGTGATAGAAAATGTAGAAGTAGAAACAGGAGTAATGAAAACACTCAACATACAGGTCACTTCCAATCCTTCATAATTCAAAAATGATCTTGCCAAAAAAATGGAGGACTCTCCCAAAGAATCCTCCATTCATCATTCATAATTCAAAATTCAACATTACTCTCTCATCCCTCACTAATTCAAAATTCATCATTCAAAATTCAACATTACTCTCTTCCCACTTACCATTCACCATTCACTATTCACCTCTCCCTCTACCAGCACCTCGGGCATTTATCACTATACTTATTGCCCAGTGTAAAGCCGATCATGAATTCATGTGTGCCGCGGCTCACGGTGTTGAGTGCAGTGGTTGTAATATCATATGCATAGCCCACATTGAATGAGTTGCTGACGTTGAAACCGATCATTCCGGCATAGCCATCCTGGTAGCGGTAGCTGCCGCCCAGCCAGAACATATCACGGTACTGCATCTTCAGGTTGGCTTCGGGCTGAAAATTATTTCTTGAAGAGCCTTGTACATATTTGAGCATTACAGAAGGAATAACATTTACATCTTCTCCCGCCAGGAAACGATAACCTGCAGTAAGAAACAGGTGCGGTATCAACCGGCCTTTGGTAAGGATGGCCGCATCATCTACAAAGGAAAGTTTCTGCGGAATGATCTGCTGTGCAGAGATACCTACAAAATAACTTTTTGAATAGAGCCACATGCCAAAGCCAAGGTCGGGCCGTATCTTATTCAGTTCTCCATTTAAGGATGCACCTGTTGCAGGATCAAAGGGATCTCCTGCCCCATCAAAATCATGTTTTGTTCTGTCGATACTTACATTGGTGATACCGGCAGAGAAACCGGCAGACAGGTTCATGGTGGGTGATAAACCGAGGTGATAAGCATAAGTAGCATTTACCGTAAAACGGTTAAAGCTTCCAGCCTTATCATTCACCATTGTAAGCCCGATGCCATGATGCGGTTCGGCGGCTGTATAGTTCTCCCAGTAGTAAGAGCCTCTTGGGTTTTGCCCCGGCACTTCAAATGATGTGGAAGTGGTGCGGTAATCATTTTTACCGATAGGCCCCTGTATAGAGAAGTAAGAGGTTTTGGGTGCACCGGTAAGGCCCACCCATTGGTCTCTTGTACTGAGTTTTACATCTACATAATTCTCAATTCCGCTGAGTGCAGGATTGAGGATATAGTTGTTTAAAATGTATTGTGTGTAATGCGGACGCTGCTGGGCACTGAGCACAAACCCACACAATAAAACCGGGATGATTATTAATTTCTTTTTCATTACTGTTTAACGTATTATATCCACATAACCGGACATAATTCCTCTTCCGTTTTTCGGGTTCACAATATAATAATAGGTTCCAATCGGAACGGGTTTTCCATTCACCGTTCCATCCCATGGTGTTCCATATCCAACGGAACGCCATATAAGCTGGCCATAGCGGTTGAATATTTCCACCGTACCACCGGGATAGGTTTCGAGGTACTTTATGATCCACCGGTCATGCACACCATCACCATTCGGGCTAAAGATGTTCGGAATCTCCGGTCCTTTCAATACTTTAATAAATACATTGTCAGAAGAAATACAACCACCCCTGCCGGTAACGGTTAAAGTGTAAGTAATGTCTTCCACCCCATTTACCACAGGGTTCTGTATGGTGTTGCTTCCGGCAAAATAAGTATTCGGTGTCCACAAGTAAGTCGGGTTGATGGCGGTAACCACTGCTTCCAGTGTATCACTTCCACCTTGCAGAATAAACAGGTCGGGTCCGGCATTTACAACCGGGTATGGGTTAACCGTAACTGTTCTGGTAGCTGTACTGCTGCGGCAGCCGTGGCTGTTGGTTATGTACAGGCTAACATTATAAGTACCTGCAGTTGCATATGTATAAGTAAATGATGGCACTGTTCTTACATTACCATCGCCCAGGCTCCAGTTCCATTGAGTGGTGGTTCCGTCAGCAGGGTTACTGTTATCACTGAATGAGAATGTTTCTCCCACACAGATATCATCCTTATCTGTATTAAATGCACCGGTTGGCTGCGGATGTATTGTATTTACTACAATTGATCTGTTATTTACACAACCGGCACCACTGGTAATTTGGAGGTTAACTGTAAACGGCCCAACAGTGTTATAGATATGTGATGGATTAGCTCCCGTAGATGTGTTGTTGGCGCCGCTGGCAGGATCACCAAAATCCCACAGGTAGCTAAAGCTGCTTTGTGTACCATCAGCAATGGATGATGAAGAGCTGTTGAAAGCTATTGTAGCAGATGGCAAGCAGGCACTGGCCGGGAAAGTAAAGTTGGGCTGTGGCCTTGGATTTACATATACAGGAATCACCCTGTTTGTACTGCGGCAGCTGTTACTTGTAGTTACAGATAATGTTACATTATAAGTGCCCCATCCGGTGAATAAGTGTGTCGGGTTTTGTAAAGTTGAAGTATTGGCTGCGCCGCTGGCAGGGTCTCCAAAGTTCCAGTTCCATCCTGTTATAGTTCCTGCGCCAGGAGGAATAGTAGAAGAGCTGCTGTTGAAACTTACGGGCAGATTTTCACAAACAGTGGCTGAATAAGTAAACTGTGCCGATGCAGTATCCAATACTGTGATTGATTGGGACATGCTGTCAACACAACCGCCGGCTGTAGATGTATAAGTGTACTTTATTGTGAATGTACCGATGCCTGCAGTTACGGGGTTGAAGATACCAGAAGGTGAAACTCCCGGCCCTGAAAACACTCCTGTTCCGGCCACACCGCCTGTTTCACTGGCCTGTGTTATCTGGAACGGAGCAGCATCATAACAAACCGCTGGTATCGCATTAAATTGTACAACCGGCGTTCCGTTCACTGTTATAGTACGTAACATATCATCTACACATAGTGTACCTGAGTATGCCCTGTATCGGATGGTATAGTTTCGTGTAACAGGGGTTGTCGGGTATTTATGTTTATATATTTTACCGGGTGCCGGGAAATCGTCAGTATCAAATACAGCAGGCTGGTTCACATTATCCCAATATATCTCCACTTTGGTAATAGAACCCGGCGAAACACTAGAAGCATCAGCAATGGAAACTGAATCTTTTGAACAAAGAGTTGTTGGGTTTAATACATTGAAATCGGCGTTAGGGTTGCTGCCATTAATAAACAATTGCTGAACAATTGTATCACGACAGCCTTTATCAGTGATGGCAATTAGCTGTACATTATATGCACCTACGGCTGTGTAAGTATGCTGAGGATTCTGTAACGTTGATGTGTTGGCGGGGCCGCTACCGGGATCGCCAAAATTCCATTGCCAGTTTTGAATAAAATCAGGAAGAGTTACTTTACTGGTATCAGTAAACTGTGCTGCTATATCATTCAGGCATACTTCCGGAACAATAAATCCGGCCAGTGGTCTTTTATTTACTGTAACCGGAATAGCCGGTCCTGTGCTTACACAACCTTTATCTGTTGTAACTACCAGTGTAACGTTATATGTTCCGGCAGTTGAAAAAATATGTGTGGGGTTTTGTAAAGTAGAAGTATTATCAGGTCCGCTTGCAGGATCACCAAAGTTCCATTGCCAGTTAACGATTGCACCTGCATTAGGTACTGATGCATCAGTGAACTGAATCATTCTTGTTTCACATGTTGGTACTGTAGATGTAAAGTTGCGGGTCGGCAAAGGGTTAACGATGATAGTACCTGTTTCAGTTTTCTGTACACAGGTTCCGGTTGTGGTAACGGTATAGTTAAATGTTCCGGCAACTGTTGGTGTTCCCTGTATAGTAAATGTGCCACCACTGAATGTACCTGTTACGCCGGTTGGCAAACCACTTACTGTTCCGCCTGTACCACCACCAGAAATTGAATAAGTGATATTGGTAAGTGTGCTATTAATACAAAGCTCCTGGTTGGTTGTACCTGCAGCAGAGGTAAGTACAATGACCGCATCGGGATTAACTGTTATTGTTCCGCCAAGTGTTCTTTGCAGGCAGGTTCCTGTTGTGGTAACGGAGTAATTATATGTACCCGGTGTGGTAGGTGTTCCGCTGATAGTAAACACTCCTGCATTGTACACACCGTTTACACCCGGTGGCAATCCGCTTACTGTGCCACCAGTGCCGCCTCCGCCAATGGCGTAGGTAATATTTGTAATGGCGATATTTTCACATACCGCCTGGGTAGTTGTTGAAGCTGCCGATGTAAGTGAAAGTGTGGCATCAGGATTTACGGTAATAGTTCCGGATGCACTTGTTTGTAAACAGCTTCCTGTTGTATTCACCGTATAATTGAAAGTACCTGTAACAGATGGTGAGCCGCTTATTGTAAACACTCCGCCACTAAAAGTACCGGTGACACCGGCCGGCAAACCTGAAACTGTAGCACCTGTTCCTCCACCGGTCACTGAATACTGAATTGCATTCAGCGGTGTATTGATACATAAAGATTGCGTACTATTTCCGGATGTAAGGGAAATGGCTGCATCTGGGTTTACAGTTATTGTACCATTAAGGGTATTAGGTAAACATAGTCCGGTTGCTGTTACACTATAATTATAGGTACCCGGTGTAGTGGGTGTTCCGCTTATTGTAAATGTTCCGGAATTATATACTCCATTAACTCCGGCAGGTAAACCAGAAGCAGTAGCATTATTACCGCCACCGCTTAATGTGTAAACGATATTCGTAATGGCAACATTCTGACAAACAGATTGAGTATTGGAACCAGAAGTAAGAGCAATACCAGTATTTGCATTTACCACTACATCAACAAATGTGTTGGTGTAAATGGTTTTACATAGTGAAGAGCCTGTGTTTTTAACACTATCAAGATAATAAGTGAATGTGCCCGGTGTGCCTGTTGGTACAGATACCGTTATTGTATTTGTTGGTGAATTCAAATGAACTGCCGGTCCTGCATTGATATGATAACTGAAAGTAAATGGAGCAGTACCGCCTGTTGCAGTAAATGTTACTTGTGGTTGCGGGTCGTTTACGCAAACTGTTGTTGCTCCTGTAATGGTAGCAGTAGGTATGGGATTTACAACAACCTGTTTTACGATCTGTGCACTTACACAACCTGGAGTAGTAATCGTATTAAATGTAACATTATAAGTTCCCGGCCCGGAAAATACATGTGAAGGGTTTTGAAGACCTGAAGTGTTTGCAGGTCCACTAGCCGGATCACCAAAGTCCCAGTTCCAGATATAACTTGGTCTTGGCGTTGTTGTATTATCAGTAAACAACACTGGCTCTGCCACACAACCACTATTTGTTATGGTAAAATCTGCAACCGGAGGGTCGTAGACATTTAATTCAAAATCTATGTATTGTTCATTACCACAACCATCGTTGTTAGGTTTATACACCGTCATGGCAACAGGGAAAGAACCACTTGTAGTAAATGTATAAACTGAAGGAAGTGAATACCAGTATAAAGTAACCCCATTTACCACAGTAGTGGAATCGGGACCTCCGGCACCTACGGTGCATTGTGTATACTGAGAAAGTATAGTACTTGGAGAAGGAGGACCTGGTAATTGTGAAAGGTCCCACCTGATGGAATCTGCACAATAAGGTAATGAAACTTTGAACCTGAATGGAGATCCGTTACAAACGGAAGGTGTCGGCTCTATTCCATATTGAGTGGATACACCGATCTGCTGATACAGGTCTTTTACATTAGTACCGGCAGAATAGGCATACGATTCAAAATTGCCTTGTTCAAATCCATAACAAATAGCATTGAAGCCGCTATCCGCTGTTAATATATGAGACCCGCTGATAGCCGGTATGAACCTATGAACCAGGTATGAGTACCCGGGGATATTTATTGCCGGTTGAAAAGCTGTAGTTGGAATCAACCCGTCAATCCTAAAACTTGGAACAGCTGGTGTTGGGATCAATACATTAATCCACTGCCGGCTGATATTTTGCTGAGTGGATGCAAAAATCGTTATGTCCTTAATATTCTGTTCAATGGGATTGAGTATAACCATATCAGGATCGCCATTCAGCGTACCGGAACAATCTCTTCGTTGAGCATATTGGGCCACTGTAATGGGCTTATCGGCAGTAATGCTTGTAGGTTGTGTAAGTGTGACCGGAGAATTATTAAATGTATTAGGATAAATTTCACCGGCGTTAAGTGTAGCAACAATGACCCCGTTCATTCTAACAGTCGTATTATTTTCAGAAGCCATAACCCGGTAAGGGTTACCATTTGAATAATCCCCCATTGGTATGAATCCAAAATTCTTTCCCCATGAAGAGGTTGGATAAAGTTGCTGAAAAAGCGGATCGTATGAATTTTGCCCACCCGAACATCCCTGGCTTCCGAATGTAGTTGCAGAACTACCACTGAATACAGCTATTGGTGAACAACCACCCGAAGCACCAGCTATAGATTCTATCACCGAGCCGGTTATATCCTGGCTTGCCTGGTATTGATACAGGTCGCCAATATTTGGCAGACTTATGTTTATAGGAGGCTGCAATATTCCATTAAACCTTGGTGTGATCGTTACGTTTGTATTAGGCTTGGTGGCAATGATCTGAAAATGCGACATAGCAGTTTGACCGCCACCGGTGGTACTATTTTGCGTATAGCTTATAGCATAATATTTCTTTCCCAATACATTCTTGGGCAATAATAATGTTGCTGCACTTCGGGCATTACCATATTGCTGTGCATATGCTACCACAGCAGGCTGACCGGGGTTTACTTTAACATTTATTGATTTCTGATTTACAATACCAGATTCTGCATTACTAAGATGAGCAAGTGAATGGGGAATATTTATAGATACGATTCCATTTGCAGCAACGGTGAAAGGGGCCGTAAATGAACCATTTGTTATTGTTACTGTCCCACTGCTTGCCCTGTCGGAAGTGATCCAAATTGACATTTGGCCAGTAGCACCCGATGGAATGTGATTCGGAAAACATAACCAGAATTCTTTCCCTTTATTGGAGAAGTCCTGGGCATCAGCAATGGTTCTGCTAAGCAAAAATGTAAGTACAAGGGTACTAAACAGGTAAAGTTTTCTCATGTATATACAATGTCCTGAAAGTGAAGAAAGAGGGAACGAATTTAGCAAAAACTTTCTGATATTAATTAGGAGGTGGGGGCATATCTGAATAAATAAGTTCAAATCAATAAATCAGGAGCCTTCTTATCCGGCTAGAAAATTTTTAAGCCCTGATCAATTCAGTCCATTTTCCTGGAAAAGACTCTTGGGTTAATCAATTTAAACTGCAATCAAAGTGAATTATTTTTGCATATAAAACGCCAACAGAACTTAAATTATCAATCATGCATTTTATGTTTTGAATATCACCTAATAAGATTCACCAGGTAAATCATGTTTAATGTTCCAATTTAAACGATAATTCAATTGAATTATTTAGAATATATTTGACTATTATATTTCAAATAAGCAATATTATATAATTGATAAAGAGCATTTTATATACTTTTATATATGCCTTTAAATTTGACATGAATTTTTGTATCCCAAAATCGAATAATACTAATCATTTTAGTAATAAATAAAACTTCTAAAAAAGTTTTAGCTGAAGAAAACGGAGCATTCTCCTATTTTGCATACAATAAATAAGCATGATAAATCGGTCCTTCCCTATTCTTTTCTGCACAGGTATTATCCTGTGTTTTTATTCCTGTAAGTCCATTATTGATCCGGAGTTCAAAGCCATCGAAAATATAAGAGTCGCAAAATTGGGGACTACCGCATCAACTCTTGATGTGGACATCGTTTACTCAAATCCCAATAAAACCAGGTTGAAACTAAAAAAGGCAGAGGGGGAAGCCTGGATCGACAATAACCATCTTGGCCATTTTACCATGGACACACTGATCGCCATCCCATCAAAGGGAGATTTTGTGTTGCCCATAAAGCTGCAGGTGGATATGAAAAAAATTCTGACGAACTCCCTGATCGCCTTTATGGCAAACGAAGTGACCGTAAAAGTGGAAGGAAATGCAAAAGTGGGGAAAGGCTTTGTATATATCAATTACCCTATCCGCTACGAGGGCAAACAAAACCTAAGGGATTTAATAAAATAAGAAGAAGCCTGTTTCTGTAATAATTACTCATCACCGGGTGGCGGTGGTGGTGGCGGCGGAGTTTTTGGTTTGGGGTGACCTCCCCCGTCTTCAAACTTCTTACAGGTTTTGGGCAACCGGTTATATATATCTTCTGCAGCGGGAACATCATCTGCATCGTATCCGCAATTAGCAATGGCAGTTTTGATTTGTTCTATATCGGTTCTGTCAGTCAGATACTTCACCTTAGTTTCTGCTTTCCTGTAATTAACGGTTACCTCAAGCACCCCATCATATCGCTTCAGGTAAGATTCAATCCTTATTTTACATTGTTCGCAAAGGGCATTGGGAGTTTTGATTGTAGCTATCAACAAGGGTTTGGTCTGTGAGAACCCAGAAACTGCTACACCGATCATAATGGCACCAAATAATATAAATTTCTTCATTGGGATTTTAATTGAACTTAAAATTACGAAATGCCATTCCAGTTTGCCGGATCATCCCTCCATTTTAACAAAACAGCTTCCTGTTCAGGTTTCACCATACCTTTCTGAATGGCTGATTCAATTAAGGAAGAATAATTGGTAAGTGAATGGTATGGCAATGATGCTTTGCTAAATGCTTCCGTTGCAACTGCAAAACCATAGGTAAAAATGGAGACCATTCCAATGACATCCAATCCTTGTTCTTTTAAAACATCCACTACCTGCAAACTGCTTTTACCTGTAGATACCAGGTCTTCGATCACTACTACTTTCTGCCCTGCTTCATAATATCCTTCTATCTGGTTACCCAGGCCATGTTCCTTGGGCTTTGGACGAACATAGATATAAGGCAACTTCAACTGATCAGCCGCCATTGCACCCCATGCAATGCCTGCTGTGGCAACACCTGCAAGCATTTCCGCATCCGGAAATTTATCGAACACCACATTGCACATTTCAGACTTTATAAAATCCCTGATATAAGGAAAGGATAATACTTTCCTGTTATCACAATAGATAGGACTTTTCCATCCACTGGCCCATGTAAATGGATTTTCAGGACTTAATTTGATTGCATTTACCTGTAAAAGCTTCTCAGCAACTGCTTTTGCATCTGTCATTAAACGAAGGTACAAGGTACAGGGAACAAGACACAAGGTCTTACTGCATTTATTTTACAACTGAAAGTAAATTGGTTTAAATTTATTTATCAATAAGGGCATTAATCATGTCAAAAGAATTGGAAGATAGATTTCATAGATATGCAAAGGGTGTGAGAGATTTTTGTACCAAAGTAAAATGGAATATCATAAACCAGGAGTATATCAAACAAGTAATACGGTCCAGCGGTTCTATAAGTGCTAATTATACAGAAGCATCAGATGATTTGGGAAAAGCCGATGAAAAAATGAAGTTGAAAATTGCAAGAAGAGAATCAAAAGAAACTATTAAATGGCTTGATTTGTTTTTAACATATGATAACGAAGACCTGGAAAAGGAAAGAGCAGGACTTCTCAATGAAGGAGAGCAAATAAGAAAAATATTATCTGCAATTATTATAAAACTGGGAGGCTAAAAGAAAATAGGAATGAGGGCTCTTGTTCCTTGTTTCTTGTTCCTTGTGCCTTAAAAATTATGTTTATTAAGATTTACTTTAACGACAAGCCTTTATTCCTTTGTTCCAACATAGATGAAACTGTTGAGCCATTCATTCACCACGACGACGCCGTTTTTATTGATGAACTGAATTCTCATACCGTTAAAGCAATGATCCATGAAATGCAACTGGAAAAGATACATGCCGGTGTTTTTTATCATCCCGACCTGGAAGAACTAAAAAAAGCCTTTTATAAAAAATTCACCATTATACAGGCAGGCGGTGGCCTGGTACAAAATGAGAAAAAAGAGATTTTATTAATATATCGCAAAGGCAAATGGGACCTTCCTAAAGGCAAACTAGATAAAGGAGAAAAGATAGAGGACTGTGCCCTAAGAGAAGTGGAAGAAGAAACCGGTTTGAAGAATGTAAAGCTTATCTCTCCGTTAGTCATCACTTATCATACTTATCATGAAGGTGCCAGGTATATCCTGAAAGAATCACATTGGTACACGATGAAAGTTAGTGGAGAACAAACACTGGTTCCCCAAACAGAAGAAGATATTCATGAAATAAAATGGATAAGTGCAATAGATGCTGAAAAATACTACCCGGAGTGTTATCCTTCAGTTGTGGATGTAATTAAAACTTATAATCAAAAGTAGACCAATTATAAAGATCTCGGTTTTGAAAAATCTCTTTTCTGAATTATAGCGACTGTCAAACGACTTACACAAACCATTTTCTCATCTTCATTGTAAATTTTAATATCCCACACATGTGTGGACTTTCCAAGATGTAGCGGAGTGGCGATACCGGTAACATATCCTGACGTTGCACTATGCACATGATTGGCATTAATTTCAAGCCCGACACATTGGTATTGTGCCGTATCTACCACCATTGCAGAAGCAATGCTTCCGATAGTTTCTGCCAATACACAAGAAGCACCACCATGTAACAAACCATAGGGCTGCTTGGTACGTTGGTCAACCGGCATTTTTGCCTTAATGAAATTATCGCCTATTTCCACCCACTCAATTCCCAAAAAATCTCCCATTGTGTCTTTTCCCACTTCGTTGAAATATTCAAGCGACAATTCTTTATTAAACCAAATTGACATAATTATTTTGGTAGTGATTTATAAACAGATTCAGGAAGAAAAGGACTTGCATTCCCTTTGTTTTTGATGATATCTCTTACAATAGTGGAAGCTACAGATGTATACTTGGGCTCGCCGGTCAGAAATATTGTTTCAATGGATTTATCTAATGTGCGGTTTGCATCTGCAATGGTTTTCTCATATTCAAAATCACTGACATAGCGGATGCCTCTTAAAATAAATTTTGCTCCTATCTTCTTACAAAAGTCAATGGTTAACCCTTCATAAATGGCTCCTTCTACCCTGTTCTCCTCCTTATATATATCATTGATCCATTGTAAACGTTGCTCGGCTGAGAACATCGGAGCTTTTGCAGTGTTCAACCCAATGCCAACAATAATCTTATCAAATAATGGAATTGCCCTGTCTATTATATCAACATGGCCCAGTGTAACAGGATCAAAAGTTCCGGGGAAAAGACAAATTCTTGACATAAGCCTTAAGGATTTTGCGGACTTAGCAAATACAACACCGCCATTCTCACTGCTACTCCATTCTCCACCTGCTGCAAGATAATGGATTGTTTAGAGTCAGCCACATCGCTATCCAGTTCTACTCCCCTGTTGATAGGGCCTGGATGCATGATGACAATTTCTTTATGCAACCCATCCAATAATTTTCTGTTGATACCAAATGCAAGACTATATTCCCTTAATGAAGAAAATAAAACCTGGTTCTGTCTTTCCAGTTGTATCCTTAACACATTTGCTACATCACACCATTCTAATGTTTCTTTCAGGTTGTAACTAACATTTACTCCTAACGCATCGCTGATATATTTCGGTATCAATGTGGGTGGGCCGCAAACGGTTACCTCAGCTCCCATTTTTTTAAGTAAGTAAATATTGCTTTGTGCTACACGGCTGTGCATGATATCTCCAATAATGGCAACTTTTCTTCCTTCCAGCTTTCCTGTTTTCTCTTTAATAGAAAATGCGTCAAGTAATCCTTGTGTAGGATGTTCATTGATACCATCTCCGGCATTGATAATTGCCGCAGGAATATGCTGAGCTAAAAAATGTGGTGCACCGCTGGCACTATGCCGCATTACCACCATATCCACTTTCATGGATAAGATATTATTAACTGTATCCAATAAAGTTTCGCCTTTCGCAGCAGAAGATGTAGAAGAAGCAAAATTGATCGTATCGGCACTTAATCTTTTTTCAGCCAGTTCAAAAGAAAATCTAGTCCTTGTAGAGTTCTCGTAAAAAAGATTGACAATGGTAACATCTCTTAAAGATGGGACTTTCTTTACGGGACGCTGTAAAACTTCTTTGAATTGTTCCGCTGTTGACAGAATTAATGAAATATCTTCTTTGGTGAGGTTCTTAATGCCAAGCAGATGACGAGTGGATAGTTGCATTAAAAAGCGAAATTATAGGTTTTTGGCCACTAATTACACGAATACCACGAAATTAATATGAACACTATTCTTAAGCTGTTACCAATACAACTTCGCCATTTATCAACTTCACTTTATCGGTCTTTTCTGTCTTTACAGTTTTTCCCACATAATCCGGCTGAATAGGAAATTGACGATGTTCATTCCGGTCAACCAGCACACACAGTTCTACTTTTTCAGGTCGGCCATAATCCAGTAAAGCATCCAATGCCGCCTTGATAGTTCTGCCAGTAAATAATACATCATCAATTAATATGATTCTTTTGCCTTCAATATCGAATGGCAGGTTCATCTTATCAGGAGCCAGTATTTCTTTTCTGATATCATCCCTGTAAAAAGTAATATCCAGCTGCCCGTAATTGAGAACTTTGCCTGGGTTTAGTCTTTTCACTTCTTCCACAATATCATTACCAACAATTACTCCGCCCTGTTGTATACCGACAAAGATCACATCCTTTAATTCCGGATAAGACACAGCTATTTGTCCAGCGAGTTCTTTTACTGTTGCTGCTACTAGCTGGGATGTGAGTATGACCTTCATTCCTATATTTTTTTTGATGAAGGTACAGATTGCTCTTCAGAATAAGAATCAGATCCTTTGTATTAATACCGCCGGGAGGGTATTGTTTTATAGTAAGACACAAAGTAACTTTAGGGAATGCAACCCAGCAAAGACAGATACTATAAATTCCTTCTGTGTATCCTTGCAGTCCTTATTTTACAATTTCTGTCATTTTCTCAAACTCCTAAAGGTATCATACTTGATGTAAAGGCTGAACTACCCGCAGGCAAAACAAGAGCATTTATTGTAGGAATTTCCAAATATGAGTATATAGACACACTTCAATATGCTGATGTGGATGCAAAAATGTTTGCAGATTATCTGCACCAAAACAGTTTTTGGGGAATTAAAAAAGAAGATATCACTCTGTTGACAAATGATAAAGCCAGATATGGCGACTTGACTGTACAACTACAGAGAATAGCGATGATATCAAAACCCGGTGATAATCTGTTGTTTTATTTTTCGGGACATGGTGATGTGGAAACCCAAACGATTTTTAACCGGGGTTACCTGCTTGCCTATGATACCTATTCCAGTAACTACATGGCTAATGGTCTGAGGGTTGATGACCTGAAAGACCTTTTTGTCACTCTTCTTTCCAATAATGTAAAAGTAATAATCGTTACTGATGCTTGCCGCTCGGGTAAGCTTGCTGGCGGACTTAAGGGTACAGAGTTTACCGCCGCAGCTATCAGTAGTATGTGGAAAAATGAGATCAAGATCCTTAGTTCACAACCCGGGCAATTATCGTATGAGGACAAAAAATGGGGTAATGGACGGGGCGTCTTTTCTTATTACCTTATTAAAGGCCTTAGTGGTGATGCTGATATAAATAAAGACTCTTCCATCACTTTATCAGAATTGGAAATGTATGTGGGCAGTAATGTAGCAAGAGAAACAGGTAATAAACAACAACCCATTTTTGAGGGACCGAATAAGTTTTCGACCATTATCGGAAGAATATCTGATAGGACTACAAAAGGTACAGGTAAGACAGGAGGAAATAATATGAACAGCCTGTTCAAACTAAGCCAATTACCAATTGATAGTTGCTTGTACTATTATGATCAAATGAATAAGGCAATTAGTGAAAAAAGATTCAGTTCATCAGATAACAACTCGGCTGTTTCTATTTATAAAAAAATTAAACAATGTGCCAATAATGATGAAATCCGCTGGCAGGCAAACAGCGAATTGCTTTCTTCGCTTTTGAATGAGTCTCAGCAAATAATCAACAATACGTTTATTGGGAAAAGCTTAGTAGATGAAGAAGGTTTCAAAACGGGGATCAGCTTGCTACAGGAGTTCATTGAAAACAATGATCTAAAAATTGGATCAGAAAATCATATCCGAAATCTCCGGAGATACCTTGAAGTGATGGGCAATTCAATGTGGCAAAACAAGGTTGATGCTGATCGGCTTGGCAGGATCATTGATTCAGCGATTAGCGAAGAACCAGAGGCTGCATACCTCTATACTGCGAAAGCGGCTGTAGAAATGGAAAAAAATAATTGGGTTAAAGCCATTAGGTTATTAGAATATTCTTTAGAAAAAAGTCCGGGGTGGCTGTTTCCAAAATATTACCTCGGTATTTGTTATGCTAATTCAAAAAACTACAAAAAAGCTCTTGAATATTACGAACAGGTACTTGAAAGAGATACAACATACCGCACTTTTGAGTGCACAAAATGTATACTATTGAGAATGGCAGAATATGCAATGAAAATTAAAGAACAGAAAAAAGGAGTCGATTACCTGTTTAAAAATATTGAACTTTTCCCTGATCATAGCGAACCATATGAACTTTTATATGACTATGCAATAGAGAAGAAGGATTCTGCAGTTGCAAGAAAAATGGTAAATTTTCTGCGGATGCAAGATAGCAGTGTTTCCATGTCCCTTTTCAGAATGCGTTTCGAAAATGATTTTTACAAAACACCGCTTTCACCAGAAAATTTAGAAACGATCAGCAAAAGATTAAAGAATAATTTTGACTCAGCGGATTATTATTACACACTCTCCATTTATTATAGTAACGGCAATTCATATGATGCGGACTCAGCACATTACTGTTATTCACTTGCAATTACATTAGACTCAACCGATATCTATTCCTTACTTAGTTTTTCAGATTTTCTGGAAGGACAAAATGAATACGAAGAAGCCCAGCAATTATTATCCTCAAAATTGGGAATATTTACAGGTGACGATAAAGCCCAGATTGAGGCTTACCTGTCTCAGTTGTATTTATATACAGAAAACTATAAAGAATCATTTGCATTTGTAATAAAACTTAAAGAAGGCGGATATTATAACTGTTCGGACATTAAAAAAATGAAAAAGACTTATAAGAGTTTACCTGAATTTGAAAGGTATCTTAATAATTGTAAAGACCAATAAAAATGTGAAAAACTTACTTCTCTTTCATAAAAGGATAACCATAATCTGTTGGAGGATTAAATGTTTCCTTGATCGTTCTGGCACTTAACCAACGATACAAATTCAAAATAGAACCGGCTTTATCATTTGTACCACTTGCCCTGGCACCACCAAAAGGTTGCTGGCCAACTACTGCGCCTGTTGGTTTGTCATTGATATAAAAATTGCCAGCCGCATTCCTTAATTTTTTTGTTGCGAGTTCTACTGCATCCCTGTCCTGCGAAATTACAGACCCAGTTAATGCATAAGGTGATGTTTCATTAAGTAAGTCCAATGTTTTTTCAAAACTATTAGCAGGATAGATGTAAACTGTCAATACCGGGCCGAAGATCTCTTCACACATCGTAACATATTTTGGATTCTTAGCTTGAATGATAGTAGGCTGTATGAACCAGCCTTCTTTACTGTCACATTTTCCACCTACCCAAATTTCAGCCTTCGGGTCTTTCTTTGCATTATCAATATATGTTTTGATATTATTGAAACTCTTTTCATCAATCACTGCATTCACAAAATTCGTAAAGTCTTCCACCGTTCCCATCTTCATACTCTTCACTCCTGTAATTAGTTTCTTCTTTACTTCTTCTGCCATGTTTGATGGGATGTATGCTCTTGAGGCAGCCGAACATTTCTGCCCCTGGAATTCAAATGCACCCCGAAGCAAAGCTGTAACCACAACATCCGGATCTGCAGATTTGTGAGCAATTACAAAATCCTTACCACCTGTTTCTCCTACAATTCTCGGATAGGTTTTATAATTCGCCATATTCTTACCGATTGTTTCCCACATTTTATTAAACACACCAGTTGAACCTGTAAAATGTACTCCGGCAAAATCCCGGTGATTGAAACATACATTACCGATCGTTGGGCCATCTACATAAATAAGATTGATAACACCATCTGGCAATCCGGCTTCTTTTAAGATACGCATCGTCATTTGTGCTGAATACACCTGTGTGTTGGCCGGTTTCCAAACCACCACATTACCACACATGGCAGCAGAGGTTGGAAGATTACCGCCAATCGCAGTAAAGTTAAATGGCGTTATAGCTAGTACAAACCCTTCCAGCGGACGATACTCCATTCTGTTATGAATACCAGGACTACTTATAGGTTGTTGCTTATATATTTCAGAAAGAAAATGAACATTGAAACGTAAGAAATCAATCAATTCGCAAGCAGCATCTATCTCTGCCTGGAAAGCATTCTTACTTTGTCCGAGCATGGTTGTACCGTTCATGTACGGACGATATTTAGTTGCCATCAGGTCTGCAGCTTTCAGGAAGATGTTTGCCCGGTTTTCCCAACTCATATTTTCCCAACTTTCCTTAGCAGCCAATGCTGCTTCTATTGCCTGGTGTACATGTTTTTCCTCCCCAGCATGAAAATATCCCAATGTATGTTTGGTTTCATGTGGCGGATGCATGGCCACTTTCTTTCCCGTTCTTACTTCCTTACCGCCGATATACATTGGCACATCAACTTCAGTACTCTTCAATTCTTTTAATACTTCCTTTAATCTTTTCTTTTCAGGACTATTAGGTCCATAAGATAGAACCGGTTCATTTGCCGGCATTGGGTAAGAGAAAGTTCCAGTACTCATAATATATAAATTTAGAGATTTGGCAATTTGATAATTAGTTAATTAATCTTGCTTTTAGACGAAGCTATTATTTTAGATAAAACCTTTACGATTGATAAACAATCATTCAACAATTCTTTACAATCTGGATAACCTTGTGTCCTATCACAAAGTAATAACCAATATTCCGTTTCATCAGCTTCTTTAGCAGCAATTTTCAATTTATGAATAAAATCAGCTTTACTTTCTGCATTTTGTGCTTCCCTTACGTTTGCTCCAATACTTGTTCCTGACTTTAGTAATTGGGTAGCCAAAACAAACTTTCTTTCCTTTTCCAACAGTTCTGTGTACTTAATAATTTTTAATGCAAATTCGAAAGTAAGTTCAACAATTAAATTCTTTTCCTTATTCCCTTGCATAAAATCATTTTAAATGATGCCCGGTTTAGCCATCACCAAATCAGAAAATCACCAAATTACAAAATCAGTTCTCAGTTTCCTTCTCACTCATCAAATAAGCCTTTATAAAACCATCCAGTTCCCCATCCATCACCGGTTGCACATTGCCCACTTCGTAATCGGTGCGGTGATCTTTGATCATCTTATACGGATGGAAAACATAACTGCGTATCTGGCTGCCCCACTCTATCTTTTTCTTCTTGGCGTTTGTTGCATCTTTCAATGCATTTCTTTTTTGCAGTTCCAGTTCATACAAACGGCTGCGAAGCATTTGCATCGCCAACTCTCTGTTTCCTAACTGGCTTCTGTCCTGCTGACATACTACCACGATACCAGTTGGAATATGCGTTAACTGAACTTTCGTTTCCACTTTATTTACATTCTGTCCGCCGGCTCCACCACTTCGTGATGTTTCCATTTTAACATCAGCAGGCTTTATTTCTATTTCAATGGTATCATCCACCAGCGGATAAACATAAACGGATACAAAAGATGTATGCCTTCTTGCATTACTGTCAAATGGTGAAATACGAACCAAACGATGCACACCACTTTCTGCTTTCAGGAAACCATAAGCAAATGGCCCGTCGAATTGTAAGGTACAGGTTTTTATACCGGCACCATCGCCCCATTGCCAATCAAGCTCTGTTACTTTCCAGCCTTGTTTTTCACCATACATTCTGTACATCCGGGCAAGCATCTCTGCCCAATCCTGGCTTTCCGTTCCACCTGCACCTGAATTTATTTGTAATACTCCCGGAAGTTCATCTTCAGGTTCATTCAGTGTTGCTTTAAATTCTGCGTCATCCAGTTTTTCCAATGCAGCATCGTAAGCTGCTTTGGTTTCTTCCTCTGTTGCATCGCCTGCTTTCCAGAAATCGAACAGCACCGCAAAATCCTCTACAGATGTTTCAGCATCTTCATAGAGATTCACCCAATACTCGTTCAGCTTGATGTTCTTAAGAATTTCCGTAGCTCTTTTATTATCATCCCAAAAGCCCGGGCTCAGTGAAAGTTGTTTGTCTTCGGCTATCTTTTGCTGTCGGTTAGCGACGTCAAAGAAACCTCCTTATCCCGGCAATGCGGGACCGCATATCCTGTAATTTTTCGATTGTCATGTGGCGAAGTTAATGGAAATGTTTTGTAACCAGCTTTTGTACTACTATCATCGCCTGTTGTGTCACTCACTTCATCATCGGGTAATTCTATTCAGCATATGCAGGGTTGTTGTAGATTTATCAAAATTTCACCCATGCGGATTCTTTTACTTTTAAGTGCATCCCTGTTTCTTCACCAATTGACTCATGCCTCAACAAAAGATACTACTATCTATTACAACCTGCCTGATAGTATAAAGGCAGTTCAGTTTTTGGCTGAGGTAAAGTTTCAGAATATACAAATTAAAAAAAGTCTCAGTGCAGGAATTAGTGTCAATGGAATTGCTATTTCATTCTCAGATGTTAAGGCCAAAAGAGGCATTTATATTCGGATACATGATTTTAGCAGAGTTCTTTCGCTGGGTATAAATGTAAATAAACTAAAATACGGCGGTGCTTATTTTGACTATCATTGGAAAGAAGACCAGTCATATAAATTAATGATTGCAACGGCTTTTGATTCTGCCTCTAAACTGACCATTTTTTCTGCTTATATGTTTTTTCCCGATGAAAACAAGTGGAAGTTTATCGCAAGCTACAAACTTCCTTTTTACGATCAATATATAAAGGTACCAGCCACTTTTATAAAAACCGATAAAAAAACTACAGGCAATTTTATTGTTAGTGAGGTCTGGTGTCAGCGACAAAACGGTTCCTGGAAAAATCTAAAAGAAGAAAATCAACCTTCTCCTGTAATTAATTTAATGGGGCATATAGACAGTGTAGCACAACGTCAAGCTGATATCAAGATCATTAATGATGCGATTGCTGCGGGCAAAACTGATGCAACAAAATACGAACAAGGTGTTTATTATTCCGTAATGAATGAAGGAACAGGCCGGCAGGTTTTATTATCTGATACTGTTACTGTTTTTTACAAAGGTTATTTATTTTCTGACAACTCCATTTTTGATCAGACAAAAGATAAACCAGCCACATTCCCACTCAACAGGTTGATCAAAGGTTGGCAAATTGGTGTTCCACTCTGTAAAGTTGGCGGTAAAATAAAACTTGTCATACCATCTGATCTTGCGTATAGCATACGAACAAGGTCTGCTAAAATTCCTCCTAACAGTATTTTAGTTTTTGAGATCGAAGTGGTTGATGCTAAGTGATTATTTTATTCAGGGTGTTTGTAATAACCAAAACCCGGAATATCAAAAAACAACCGGTATCTTACCCCTTCATTCAAAAGACAGTCCATGTGTTTTTCAGCAACAGCTAGTTTTGGAGCCAGTGCAGTACTTGGAGTGGTTGGTATATTTTCTATCTCAAAAGCTAAAATACAACCACAAAAATTATTTGGTACGATACCTTTATTGTTTGCTGTTCAGCAATTCGCAGAAGGTTTATTATGGATCTCTTTAAAAAATACAGAATTGGCGGCATGGCAATCCATTCTAACCTATATTTTTCTTTTTTTCGCCATGGCTGTCTGGCCATTCTGGATTCCTTTTACCATCCGGCTGTTGGAGAAAGAGGAAAAAAGAAAAAAAATCATGAACTTGTTTGTATGGATCGGTGCAATAGTGGCTGTGGGGGTTTCGCTTATCCTTTTTAGCCATCCTGTAAAAGCAGTTACTCCGTTTTGCTTTTCCTGTCCGGGTGAAGCGACTGCATCGTTAAGAGACCATCTTCATTACGAATTTGACATTCCTATCATGATCAAGAAACTGATCGTTGCTTTTAGTATACTTTATATTGCAGCAACGATCGTTACACCGTTTTTTTCCAGCATTAAGCAAATGAAATGGCTGGGTATTGTATTTCTTGTTTCATATTTATTTGC
>CAYVSH010000040.1:14311-21900 GCA_964453625.1 uncultured Chitinophaga sp. | reverse complement strand
TCGTTAGCTTTGCATCCCAATGAAAGTCATCGACCACATCAAACAGGCAAAGGATACACTGATCTCATTTGAGGTGCTGCCGCCATTAAAGGGAAAAGGAATTGAAGCCTTATACAATCACCTGGATCCATTAATGGAGTTTAAACCTTCTTTTATCAATGTTACCTATCATCGTAGTGAGCATATTTTTAAAAAGAGAATTGATGGAAGTTTTGAGAAAGTGGTGGTTCGTAAACGCCCAGGAACAGAAAGTATTTGTGCTGCCATCATGAACAAGTATAATGTTGATACAGTTCCACATCTTATTTGTGGTGGTTTTGATATTAATGAAACAGAAGATGCACTGATTAATCTGCGGTATTTAGGAATTGACAATGTGCTGGTGCTCCGGGGTGATGCTGCTAAAAATGAAACAGCATTTGATCCCGAACCCGGTGGTCATAGATATGCATCAGATTTACTAAGACAGGTTGTTAACCTTAATTCCGGAGTTTACCTGGAAGATGAGCTTAAAAATTCACACAAAACAGATTTTTGTATTGGAGTGGCCGGCTATCCGGAAAAGCATTTTGAAGCCCCAAATATGGATACCGACCTTGCTTATTTGAAAGCTAAAGTGGAAGGTGGTGCGGATTACATTATTACACAAATGTTTTTTGACAATGCCAAATTTTATGCATTTGTGGATGCCTGCAGGGCCATTGGTATTACAGTTCCAATTATTCCGGGGCTGAAACCTATTTACAGCAAAAAGCAGCTTACTATATTGCCAAAAACGTTTCATATTGATTTGCCGAATGACTTATCAAATGAAATCTTAAATTGCAAAACTGATGAAGAAGTAGAGCAGGTTGGTACAGAGTGGCTCCTGATGCAATCAAAAGATCTGAAGAAAAACGGTATTCCGGTATTGCATTATTATACGTTGGGAAGGCCCCATTTGGTGGCAAATGTTGTAAAGGACCTGTAAGGATAAATTTTAAAGGGCTGTAAGTAAAGTACAGCCCTTTTTCTTTTCAGGTATTATTTTAAAATACTGCTAAGCACTTTCTGATCTATCACAACCGGATATTTTTTTCGTAATGCAGCATCCCATTCTTTTTCAAGTACATCCTGGTAGTCATTTATCACAAGCCCTTTTGCGTCACTAAAATTTCTTTGCATTGGTTGCGGGTACACTTGTATGACGTATGCAAAAGAAGCTGTATTGTCATTAGTATTCACCAATGGCGTTGTAAGCATACCGGCTTTAGGAGTTGCTTTGCCAAGATTGGGTATCTGGCCCCATTCATATCTTGAAGAATCAGCCACAACTTTTTCAGCATATTGTTCAGTGATCTTTCTCCAGTCGTTAGGATTCTTCTTCAGCATTTCATAGGTTGTATTGGCAATGGTCTGGTCAGAGCAAAATAAAATCACCACATCTGCACTTTGTTTCCACTGATAATTCTTTTTATTTTTTTCATATAACGTATGCAGGGCAGCAGTGTCTAATTGTGCTTTGTTCCATACTTCTTGTTGCATGATCTCGAAGAAAATATTTCCATCTTTGAATTCTGCCATCTGGCTACGAAACTCTTCATTAAAATCTTCCAGGTGGTCTTTGTAGTAGTTCAGCATGGCAAATTGTTCAAACTCATCTCTTACCTGTGGCCATGGCTTAGGTCCCGTGCCATCTTGTTTAAAACGGTAAACATTTGCATAATTAACCCAATCTGTGGCATCATAAATGGAGTCACCGATTGCGAACATCGGAGTAGTGGCTAAAATGGTGCGACCTAATGGCGTCATGGGTTGCAGGTTCAACACACTGTCTGACATGGCCCACATGGCCGCATCATCATAAGTAAATTTTTTAAATCCTGCTTTGGCTTTTACCTGGTTATAAATAAAATCCCTGGATGTTTGCCAGCGGGAATCTGATTTTATTTTTTGTTCAAGGTCTTGCAGATTGGTTTTGTCATTAGGATTGGTGACAACCGGTTTTACACTTAACCGTTTTACTATATGCCATCCGTGCGAAGTGGCAAACGGTTTGCTGACAGCATCATCTTTTGCCAGCGACCACAGTGCATTTTCAAATGCCGGTTCAAATTTGCCTACACCGATATCCGGCATAATACCGCCGTTGGCGCCGGTAACATAATCATTACTGAAGGTTGAGGCTAGCCGGTTAAAGTTTTCGCCAGCCAAAATTCTTTTATATAATGAGTCTGCCAGTTTACCAAGCTGCTTTTTACCGGCTTCATCCATACCCGGTTCAAATGCAAGTAATATTTGCTGTGCTTTTATTTTGCCCACAGCTTTTCTTTCACCAAGATTTTTAAAGATATGATAACCGGTTTTCGATGTAACGACAGCAGAATATTTTCCCGGAGCAGTTGCGTAAATGGCATTTTCAAATTCATAAGGCAAAGTGAAGACGGTAATATAGCCCAGCTCTCCTTTGTTTTCTTTTGCAGAAGGATCTTCAGAATTTTGTTGTGCCACAGTTAAAAAATCATCTCCCTTTTGTAAACGCTGTAAAACAGCATCTCTTTTTTTCTTTGCTTCAACAGTATCCACAAAACCTGCAGCATTTCTGAAAGAAATAAAAATATGTGCTACTCTAATATCTTTCAAACTGCGTTGAAATGCTTCAGTGGCCATCCGCTTTACCATCTCGGGGTCACTCATATAGTTTTCAGAAATCTGTGTACGGAGATTAGCCACTTCGGCTTTTATTTGCGGTAATGTATCGAAGCGGCGGTCGTAGGCATCCTGTATCTTTAATTTTGATTTGATGTACAGGTCAAGGTATTCGTTAATGGCTTTGGCCCGGTTGGCTTTCGGATCTGTATTGTTCTTATTAAATGCCCTAAGAAAACTGTTTACATCAGCTTTATGGTTGCCGTAAGTAAAAAGTGTTTGTGACGAGACGGTCAAGACTACGAAAAAACTGAAAATAAAAGCACAAAATTTTTTCATCATGGTTTTGAATTTTAACAGGATCAATTTACTGGCCTTTCTTTTTTAACTCAAGTACATCGTTAATCTGTTCCAAAGCCAGCTTTTTCGCAACGATGCGTTTTTCTTTGTCCAGCAAATATATTGTAGGAAATGTAAGCACATCATATAGCTGCGAATAGCCAGGAATGCCGGCATCTGTTCTGGCTTTATCATCAGCTTTGGAATAATAAACATGTGTCCATCCTTCCAGTTTTTGTTCTTTGATAAAGTCTGTCCAGTTCTTTTTAGTGCCATCTGTTTCTTTAGACACAGCAAATATTTTTATTCCATCCATTTTCCATTTTGCCCGGTAAATTGAATCTATTTGTGGCAACACTTCTTTGCAGTGGCCACAAGTAGGATCCCAGAATACTACAATGGTATAATCTGCTTGAAGGCTAAAAAGATTTTTCATGGCTCCGGTAGAGTCAGGCAGTTCAATATCTGAAGCAGGGCTGCCCATGATATTTGCCATCAGGCTATAAGCCCTGTCAGTAATAGTTTTTTTACCTGCTTCACTCAGCCAGGGATATGTTTTTTGTGAAAAATATTTTTCAAACAGGTGTACAAACACAGCATCTTCCCACATGTATTTCTGGTTCAGGTAGCGGTTTACAAATTTTACTAAAAGAAACCTTGTCATTTCCGGGTTAATGCTGGCCGTTCCAAGCATCCAGTCTATTTCTTTTATCACCGAATCAGGATTAGGAACTACCAGTTGATTAAAATACTTGTCAAGTTTTTCTTCAAAAAAAGTGGTGTAGGCCATGCGTCCGTCATAAAAACTTACATCATCCCAGAAATGTTTTTTGAAATATTGCCAGGAGGCAAGAGAGTCCTCTTTTGTTTTTGGGTCTTTTAGTCTGCCGGTCATATACGGCTCTTTCATGGTAAGCAGCAATGCTGTTAAAATATTACCAGGATTTTTTTTGATGATGTCGTTTCTATACTCAGTAATTTCTTCATCCAGTTTCTTCAATTTTTCAATGGCTTCAGTAGAATCTTTTTTGGTGGTGGCCGAACGAAGGTTTTGCTGCTCCTTATTTAAGCTTTTACCTTTTGCTGTCATGAACCGCTGGTATTTATTGAACAGCTCGTTATCAGATGAATTGACAAATTTCAATTCAGTAGCAATGGTGGCGGTATCGGCAATAATGGAAAAGTGCTGCTGCTTATCCACCAGTACTTCAAAAAAACCAGACCTGCCAGGATAACCAATAAGATAAATACCGCCATTCAGTTTTATGTTGCCTTTAAATACGGCTTCACTTTTATCATTTAATAATGCAGAATCAATGATTGGATAGCTCTTTCCAAAATAATGGCCAAGATAGATATACTGGTTCTTGAACGGTTTGAAGGTCACCTTGATCTCATACCCGGGTTTTACCTGCCCGCAAACAGCCAGCATACTCAAAATAAAACCAGCGAAAAGGAATATTTTTTTCATAAGTCAGAATGAATCGGTAAAGTTATTAAAAGGAGGTTTAAAAATTCAGCGTTTTATGGTTTAAGACACCGTTAAAGAGGCTTTTATAGGTGAATTCGTTGCCTGAAATAGGTTTGTAATGCCGACTTTTAGATGATTTCATCAACCCGCCTGAAATGGGTTAGAGGTATATTTGCGCCGTGAGAAGAAAAAAGAAAAACATAGTATTGGAAAAACTGCTGGTAGAAGACTATGCTGCAGGTGGTAAATCGCTGGCAAAAGTTGATGGCAAAGTTATTTTTATTGAAAATGCGATACCCGGCGATGTGGTGGATGTAAGGCTATTGAAGAATAAGAAAGACTGGGCCGAAGGAGTAATAATCCATACACATTCTTTATCGGCCGACAGGGTTATCCCATTCTGTTCCCATTTCGGTGTTTGTGGTGGCTGCCAGTGGCAGATGCTGCCTTATGAAAGACAATTGCAGTATAAACACCGCCAGGTGGTGGAAACATTGAAGCGTATCGGTAAAGTAGCATTGCCTGAGATAAGCCCGATAGCAGGTGCCGCAGATACAAAGTATTACCGGAATAAAATTGAATACACTTTTGGGAACAAGGAATACACAAAAGAAAAACCTCCTCAAAAAGAAAAAGGAGCTTTTGTTTTATCGGGAACTAAAGCCCCTCCTTTGGAGGGGTTTGGGGAGGCCGCTGTCGCCGGTTTCCACGCCAAAGGATTCTTTGATAAAGTGGTGGATATAAAAGAATGTTTTTTACAGGCCGAGCCAACTAATGCTATACGGCTTGCAGTTAAAGAACTTGGTATAAAAAATAACTGGCCTTTCTATGATATCCGTAATCACACCGGTTTTTTAAGAACCATGCAGGTAAGGCTTTGCACTACGGGGGAACTGATGGTGAACATCGTAGTGGCAGAAAATGATAAGCAAAAGATCAACTTACTGATGGAAACCATTGCAAAACAGTTTCCTTCTATTACAACTTTATTATATACTGTTAATACAAAATGGAACGACAGTATGCATGACCTGGAGCCGATAGTATATCATGGCAAAGGCTATGTAATAGAAAAACTGGAAGACTTTCAGTTCAAGATAGGTCCTAAATCATTTTTTCAAACCAATACCAAACAGGGAGAAGAACTGTATAAAATAACAAGGGATTTTGCGGAACTGACAGGGAATGAAACAGTGTATGACCTTTATTGCGGCACGGGCAGCATTGGCATTTTTGTGAGCAAGAAAGCCAAAAAGATAATTGGTGTGGAAATGATAGAAGCAGCAATCGAAGATGCAAAAGAAAATGCAGCGTTGAATAATTTGTCATCCTCCGCTTTTTTTGCCGGTGATGTAATTGATATTTGTAACGATGATTTCTTTGCCACACATGGTAAACCAGATGTCATCATTACTGATCCGCCCCGTGCCGGTATGCATGAAAAACTGGTGCAGAAGATACTGGATATGGCAGCACCAACAGTGGTGTATGTTAGTTGCAACCCGGCCACACAGGCAAGGGATCTGCTGCTGCTGGATGAAAAATATACGGTTACAAAAGTGCAGCCAGTGGATATGTTTCCGCATACACACCATATCGAAAATGTGGTACAGTTGAAACTGAAACCTTTGTTATGAAAAAGAATATTCTTTCTATTGCTTTCATTTTAATTCCTGGGTTGACTTCACTTGCTCAGAAGACAGATATTCCAGCCGAATTAAAACCTTTCATCATGCCGGGTTATGAAGTACTTGATTATGCAAAAGAAGACATGAACAATGACAAGCTTCCCGATTATATTCTAATTCTGAAGTCAAAAGAAGAAGAAACTATGACATTTGATAATGCCAATTGGGATGCAGGAAGGCCATTGTTAATACTGACAAGGAAGACAAATGGTAGTCTGCAAGCCGCAGCAATAAATCATAATCTTGTGCTTTGCAAGAATTGCGGAGGTGTCATGGGAGATCCCTATCAAAACTTAAATGTAAAACCCGGCGAGTTCACTGTTGATTTTTATGGTGGCAGCAGTTGGCGATGGACAGAAAGCTACACATTCCGCTTTGATAAAATAAAAAAGAACTGGTTTTTGGAGTTGCATAATTCATCTTACTTTCAGTCGGGTGATCCCGAAGCAACTATGGAAGAAACTTTCATTCGAAGAAATGAAACAGGAAATATAAAACTGGATGAGTTTTCACCATATTATAATACTGATAACAGAGAATGGAAAGTAAAAGCAGTTAAAACATACTTTTACACAAGTCCGGAACTAAGATCAAAACCTAAAAAGGCATTCCTGGTAAAAGGTGATAAACTTACTTCTGCCAGGAATTTTACAAATTTCATTTTTTGTACTTACACCAATCGAAAAGGCGAAATAACAAGTGGTTATATTTTAAAGAAAGATTTGCAGCTATTGCAGACTAAGAAGCCAAAAGCCCTTTGATAAATCTTATTTTTGCCCAATGAGTAATTTTCAGTTCACAAGACCAAACCGTTTCCCTCCCATTGTAAAAAATCTTATCATCATCAATATCCTTGTTTGGGTAGCACAACTGATCTATGATAAATCGGATGGTGTGATAACCATGTTTCTAACCATGAAGATTGCTCTCTGGCCTATTGGTGATGCTGATTTTGAGCCTTACCAGATCGCTACACATATGTTTGCCCACTCGTCCTATGGTGGAGGTGGCAGCATTGCCTTCTTCCATATTTTTTTCAATATGTTTATGCTGTATATGTTTGGCCGCATCCTTGAAAATGTGTGGGGAGCTAAACGTTTTTTATTCTTTTACCTTGCATGTGGTATCGGTGCAGCAGCAGCACATTTAGGTATGCAATATTTTATGGGTAGCGGTGCTCCGGCAGTGGGGGCTTCCGGTGCTGTTATGGGTATTTTTGTTGCCTTTGCTTACCTTTTTCCTAATACTGAAATGATGATCATACCTATACCCATTCCAATAAAAGCGAAGTGGCTGGCACTTGCATATATTGCTTTTGATCTGTTTGGCGGCTTTGGTAATATCAGCGGAGATAATATTGCTCATTTTGCACACCTTGGCGGGGCATTGACAGGGTTTATAATTGTATTTATCTGGAACAAAACCAACCGTAAAACGTTATACTAAGTCAGGAGGATTGTTTC
>CAYVSH010000040.1:0-14211 GCA_964453625.1 uncultured Chitinophaga sp. | reverse complement strand
ACGCAAATGTTTGTGCATGATAATGTGTGGAAGGTATTTGCCAATATGCTATGGCTTTGGTGCTTTGGGTATATCCTGCAAGACCTTACAGGCAATAAAAGAATTGTTCCGCTTTTCGTGTATGGTTCATTAGGTGGTGCATTGGCTTTTATACTGGCATATAATCTTATTCCGGCTTTGCAGCCTTTATTACCTGTTGCGACATTAATGGGTGCTTCAGCAGGTGTAATGGCAGTAGTCGTAGCTACCACCCTTACATCACCTGGTTATCGCATCTTCCCTTTGATTGGTGGTGGTCTTCCTTTGTGGGTATTGACTGCTTTTTATATTGTTTCTGATCTGCTTACTGTTTCTATCAGCGATTCAGGAACACTCATTACTCATTCAGCTGGCGCATTAACTGGAGCGGTTTGTACATTGTTTTATAAAAAAGGATATGATCCGGGTGGCTGGATGAATGATTTCTTTGAGTGGGTTAATAATTTATTCAATCCTAACAAACCTAAAAGGGGGAGTAGTATAAAAGAAGAATTGTTTTACAGGTCAACCGGAGAGCCCTATAAAAAAACTCCCAATGTAACACAAGAAAGGATTGATGATATCCTTGACAAGATAAACCAACAGGGATACAGCCATCTTACAGAAGAAGAAAAAGATCTGCTCAAACGAGCCGGTAAGGAGGGTTTATAAAGTAACCCCCACTCATACTTACTTAGCAGAACACATAAAGCTTTTTAGTAATTTGCAACAATGGCCAGCAAATTCCGAATCTTCACCAGACGGTTTTTCATTTACACCAATATTATCGTCGTAATTTTTTTCCTGTTATCATGTCTGGCTCCATACCTGAATCCGCAAAAGTGGTGGGTCATCACATTTCTCGGTTTAGGTTTTCCATTCTTGTTGCTGGTTGTAATTTTTTTTCTTTTTAGTTGGTTGATTTTGCTGAAACCAAGGCTGGCACTTATTTCGGGTATCGCCATCCTGCTTAGTTTAAAAAGCATCTCAGTTTTTTTTGCCTTTCATAAAACCGGTAAGTTTAATTACACAAAAGAACAAGGTACTATCCGTGTAGTGTCATGGAATGTAGCCCGTTTCATTGAGTTAAGAGAAAATAATAATAAGGGCAGTAATATCAGAAAGAAAATGCTGGCACAGTTGAAAGAACAGAATGCAGATGTACTTTGCTTGCAGGAGTTTCATAGTTCTATAAACAAAAATTATTATAATAACATAGAAACAATTCAGAACGAATTGGGCTACCCTTATTTCTATTTTGTGTATGATCTGGATGGAGATGAAATGTTTTACAATTCAATTATTTTCTCCCGTTATCCTATTGTTGATACCGGTATGATAAGGTATCCAAGGCCAACGTTACCAGAAGTGCTGATGCATGCAGATATAAAAGTTGGAAATGATACAATAAGGGTATATACAACACATTTGCAATCTGTTCAATTAGGAATGAAAGATTATGAAAGAATAGGTAAGATAAAAAGCGGGGAAGACAGCCTTGTATCCAATTCCCGAAATATATTATCCAAGGTTAAAAAAGGATTTTCATATCGGAGTATACAGGCAGATATAATTGCTGAAGTGATAGGCGATAGTCCGCATCCGGTTATTTTTGGTGCTGATCTGAATGATGTACCCAATTCCTACACTTACTTCAAAGTAAAGCGAAATATGCAGGATGCTTTTTTGAAAAAAGGGTTTGGTATTGGCCGTACATTTTCAGGATTATCACCTACACTCCGTATAGACTATATTTTTGCAGACCGTAATTTTAAAATAAGGCAATTTGCGAGGGTAGTTAAAAAACTTTCTGACCATTATATGCTGGTAGCTGATGTACAGCTAAAGAACTAAACCGAAATACCTATATTTGAAGGATCATGAAAGTATTTTCTCTCAATACCTGTTGTTGCCCTTGTTGATAGCATAATTGCTACTTTTGCCGTTACGGCCCATTTCCATCAATATATTAATTTTCAATCAGCGAATTGGTTTTATGAACGAACTGAAAGTATATAATTCTTATAGCAGGCAAAAGGAAGTTTTTACCTCCATTACTCCCGGTCATGTGGGTATGTATGTGTGCGGACCTACAGTTAGCGGCGAAAGTCATCTGGGTCATGCAAGGCCCTATATTACTTTTGATGTCATACATCGTTATCTTAAGCACCTTGGTTATAAGGTTCGTTATGTACGCAACATTACTGATGCAGGACATTTTGAAGAGGAAGGAAGGGAAGCAGAAGATAAGATATCGAAGAAAGCAGTATTGGAAAAGCTGGAACCAATGGAATTGGTGCAGAAGTACACCAACCTATTTCATTGGGCCATGGAGCAGTTCAACAATATTCCACCGTCAATTGAACCAACAGCAACCGGGCATATTGTTGAGCAAATTGAAATGATAAAGAAGATTATTGATGCTGGGTATGCATATGAGAAAAACGGCTCAGTATATTTCGATGTAAAAAAATATGCGGAGAACCATGATTATGGCAAACTGAGCGGAAGAGTGATTGAAGATCTGCTGGAAACTACCCGGGAACTGGAAGGTCAGGAAGAAAAAAGAGACAGGGCTGATTTTGCATTATGGAAAAATGCTGCACCGGAACATATCATGCGGTGGCAAAGTCCATGGGGCGTTGGTTTTCCGGGCTGGCACATTGAATGCTCGGCTATGGCAACAAAATATTTGGGAGCTCAATTTGATATTCACGGGGGTGGTATGGATTTGTTATTCCCGCATCATGAAAGTGAGATAGCACAAAGCACCATCTGCAATCATTCAGCACCGGTTCGTTATTGGATACATAATAATATGATCACCATTAATGGACGGAAAATGGGAAAGAGCTATAACAATGTGATAAAGCTGACAGAGCTTTTTAGCGGCGATCATCCGTTGCTGGAAAAAGCTTTTCACCCGATGACCATACGTTTCTTTATTCTGCAAACACATTATCGCAGTACTCTTGACTTTAGTAACGATGCATTGGTGGCAGCAGAAAAGGGATTGAAGAGGTTATGGGATGCTTATGATAAGTTGCGGGATATGAGATATGCGATACGGGATCAGCAGCCTGACAACGAACTCAATTCCCGGATCAAAAAACTTGTTAGCGAGTTCCCTGATTTTATGAACGATGATTTCGGCACTGCTAAAGTATTGGCCAATATGTTTGAGATCGTTCCGGTTATCAATTCTATGTATGATAAAACCATTCCGGTGGCAGCTTTGTCAAAGGAGACATTTGAACTACTACAGACCAGTTTTAAAACCTGGCTCGAGGATATTTTGGGATTAAGAAGCTTCAGTGAAGCAGATAGCGCCAAACTACAGGGAGTAATGCAACTACTGATTGATATACGGAAAGAAGCAAAAGCAAAGAAGGATTTTGCCACATCAGATAAGATAAGGAACCAGTTAACTGAACTTGGCATCATACTGAAAGATGAAAAGGGTGGTGAAATGAGCTGGAGTATTGAATAAAACTTTCTTTATTGCATGGAATACATCCTTCAATTATCAAAAGATAAAAAGTTTAAGAAAATCCTTCAAGCTTCACACCCATTCAAATTAAGAAAACGAAAAAACATCTGCACCTATCTCTGCGCATCTATCATGAGCCAGCAACTCTCCACTAAAGTAGCTGATGTTATTTACAAAAGGTTTTTGGCTATATACAATGGCAAAGAGCCTACACCACAACAAATTCTGGATACTCCATTTGAAACACTGAGGGGAATTGGTCTCAGTAATGCCAAAGTCAACTATGTTCAGAATGTGGCCCGGTTTGAAATGGAATTTGGAATGGATGCAAAGAAGCTGGCAAAAATGTCCAATGAAGAAGTGATCGACTATCTGATCGTTATCAAAGGTGTAGGCCGATGGACTATTGAAATGTTGTTGATGTTTGCTCTCGGCCGGGAAGATGTATTTGCAGTCGATGATCTGGGTATTCAGAATGCTATGATCAGCTTGTATAATCTGGATAATAACGATAAAAAGAAATTAAAGGAAGATATGCTCCGGCTCTCAAAAAAATGGAGCCCTTACCGTACCTATGCCTGTGTGCATTTATGGCAGTGGAAGGATAATCTGCCTGTTAAAAAAAAGTAATATCAAAAAAGTAAGCAGCAGTTATATTTTCAGAGTTGTCAAAACAATAAAAATGTATGAAGCCAATTAAATCTGTATCAGTTATCTTCTTTGCTTTATCGTTTTTTTTCACAGGTTCCTGCGAAAAAAACAACGATGGATGTATTGATAAAAGCCGCATTTCCAATAATCCCTGTACACTTGAATATAACCCGGTGTGTGGCTGTGATGGAAAAACCTATTCCAATCCCTGCTTTGCAGACAGGGCCGGTGTTACAAGTACAACTCCGGGTATTTGTCCATAATATAATGTAGCTTAATCATTAAAGTTTTTTATATGAGGAGATGGTTATTGCCATTGCTGTTGCCAGTTGTCTTTTCATTTTGTGTTGGTGCGGTACAAAAGGAAGAGTGGGTTTCCTTGTTCGATGGCAAAACACTTAATGGCTGGAGGGTTGGAGACAATGCAGAAACATTTTCAGTACAGGACGGTGCCATAGTAGTGAATGGTAATGTGGCTCATTTATATTATGATGGGCCGGTGAATAATCATTTATTTAAGAATTTTGAATTCAAAGCAGATGTGATGACATTGCCGGGTTCCAACTCCGGTATTTATTTTCATACTAAATTTCAAAAAAGTTCCTGGCCACAGAAAGGCTATGAGGCACAGGTGAATAATAGCCATACAGACTGGCGGCGTACAGGTAGTTTGTATGCAATCCAGGATATAAAGGAAGTATTTGCAAAGGATAATGAATGGTTCACGGAATACATCCGGGTAAAAGGGAAGAATATACTCATTAAGATAAATGATAAAACGGTTGTGGATTATACAGAGCCTGAAGATCTGCAGCGGCCGGATAATATGAAAGAAAGGAAGTTATCTCTAGGGACATTTGCCTTACAGGGCCATGATCCCGGTAGTAAGGTCTATTTCAAGAATATTGTTGTAAAAATTTTGCCAGATTAAATCTTATTTTTTTACAGCAAAGAATAAACTGTTAAGATTTGCAACTATAAGATATCTTGTCAGATTATCACTTGCTCCATAGTTTCCAGTCTTACCTCATCAATGCTGGCCCCAAGCCCGGGTGTATCGGGTACTTTTATTACACCGTTCTCTTCATATGCAATTCCACCTGTCACAGGATCTTCACGGAACATAAGTGCAGTGTCAAAATCAAAATGTACAATAGCATCACTGCTCAGTGCATAATGAGCAAAAGCTGTCATACCCAATCGGGATTCCAGCATGGCACCTACTTGTAAATGAAGGTTAGCCTTTTCAGCCATTCTTGCCATTTTTAGTGCTTTGTGTATACCTCCAGACTTTCCTAGTTTGATATTCATATACTGGCAGGCATCTAATGCTATTAACCGTTCCATATCATGTTCATCGCTGCAAGTTTCATCAGCCATAATTGGTATCGGGCTGTTGTTTTTTACTTTGCGCAGCTTCATAAATTTCCACCGGGCAATCGGTTCTTCACAATGTTGAATGTTAAATTCATCAAGGGCATTTAATGTTTCTATGGCTTCTTTCACTTTCCAACCCTGGTTAGCATCTATTCGTATTGGTATTTCTTTACCTACTGCTTCACGAATAGCTCTTATTCTTTCAACGTCCGTTGCGCCATTCTTACCCAGTTTTACTTTTATTGTAGGATAACCTTGTTCTTTTATTTTTAATGCATCAGCAGCCATCTTCGCTGGTTCGCCAACACTTACGGTATAATCAGTAATGATCGTTTTATTATTGGCTCCGCCAATGAACTGGTATAATGGGACACCGGCATGCTTTGCAGCAATATCATGCAGGGCAATATCAAATGCACTTTTGATGCTTGAATTGCCATAAATGATAGAATCCATCAATTGTATGCAGCCTGCGATATTTAATGGATTTTTACCCTTTAATGCTTTAGCAAAATATTGCGCTACGATAAAACAGGTTTCCTGGCTTTCGCCGTTGATGGGCATATATGGACTACATTCACCAAAGCCAACTATGCCTTCATTCGTAGTAATTCTAACCAGTACATTATCAGCACTGGTTTCCGTACCAAGCGAAGTGGAAAAAGGTTCAATAAGCGGAATGGACAGTTTAAATATCTCGGTTTTTTCGATTGTCAATTTATCTGTCATAATATTGATTGCTAAGGGCAATAAAGATAAATGCTTCAGAATTTTCAGCGATAATCTTTTTTAGCATGATTTCTGTTCAGGGATATTAAAATCACATAAAATACGTTTATTGTTATGTAAACCCGATACTATGCAAAAACTGATCCTTGTTTGCCTGATTGTTTTCTTATTGGTTTCCTGCAAAAAAGAAGTAGAAGAATTGCCACCTGCTACACAAACCGGGGCCAATACCTTTGGTGCAAAAGTGAATGGTGCTTTCTGGATTCCACAGGGCTTTGGCGCCTTTCCCGCCAGTAATTTATTAGAAGCCAGGAGACTTGGACCTAATTTCTATATCAATGCCCGGAACTTTTCCTCTTCACCAAAAGAGACAGAGTTTGAGATATTTCTAAAAGATGTAACCGGTGCCGGAGTTTATCAGCTTAATACAACACTTGGCACCCGTTCTACTGCAGCCAGCTATGGCTTTTATGTAAAGAGAAATTTTTCACCAACCAATGAGTGGCTTACTTCAGCCACTTACTCTGGCACTGTCAATATCAGTTTACTGGATACTGCCAATCATATTATTGCAGGTACTTTTCAGTTTAATGCAGAAGATATATTTGGTTCTGATCCGCCTCTCACAGTTTCTGAAGGCCGTTTTGATATACGATATTAAAACAGGATTCGAAGTCCCACATTCAGCATGGCAGTCAACGGGGCATTATTATTTACAAAAAGATGTTTGCTGGGGTAATCCGATGCAGGTATCCACACCCTTCCTTCGCCATACAAATAGAAGTCTGCTCCGATAGGTTTTTCATAACCAAGAGAAAGATCGGCAGTCAGCCGTTTAAAGTTAGCCCTGCCACTTTGCACCGGTACATTGTATGTTACAGTATCAATTATTACAGTATGTATATTGGTAACCCGGCCGGGTATTAATCCAAATCCTGCCGTCGCATACAGGTTCCACCCTTTTTCTATATCACAGGCGCCAATCAAATATTTTTTATACCCAATAGAAAAATGTTTGAATCGTATTTGTGAACGATTGATGTAATCAATTTCCTGGGGAATAGTTAATACATCTTTTGCAGTAGCGGTAAGGTTGTTTCTAAAGTTGCCATTGGTATAATAAGCAAACCAGACATATACCGCATCTTTTGGAGCCAGGTTAATAATGGCATGAACTGTATGCCCAACCGACCAGAACTGTTGTTCTTTCTTAAGGCTTCTTTGTACACCCAGATCAGTGGCAATGCTGAATCGCATCTGTTGTCCAAAACAGGTTGCTGAAACAAGAAGGATAAAGAATAATATCTTGATTTGCCTATTCAAGTACAAAAGCTTCTTGCAATGATACTGAATTAATCGTTTGCCCCGAAACAGTAAAGCCACCCTTTGTTGTAACAAAAGATGGCTTTCTTAGAATGGGAAGAAGATATTACTTCACCAGTTTTAATTCTTTGATGATATTGGCACCACCGCCTAATTTATCAATACACCACAATACATAACGAATATCAACACAAATAGTGCGGTTAAGATCTTTATCAAATGCCAGTTTATGACTTAATGCTTCGTAGTTGCCATCAAAAGCAAGGCCTATCAATTCACCTTTACCGTTAATGACAGGTGAACCGGAATTGCCCCCTGTAATATCATTAGTAGTGATAAAACCAATTACAAGATCCTTACGGGTTGGATCCATATACTGGCCAAAATCTTTTTTCTTCAATAGGTCGATCTGGTTGGCCGGCAGATCAAATTCATAATCGCCGGGTTTATATTTCTCCAACAAACCTTTAGAAGTGGTCACATAGTCATATGCAACGGCATCTCTTGGCTTGTATGATTTTACAGCACCATAGCTAACCCGCATGGTAAATGTTGCATCGGGATACATCATTTTAGCTTTTACCGGATCCATTTCCATAATTCCTTTCAGGTACAATCTGCCAAATTCTGCATTCTTTGCACTAAACTGCTGAAAATAGGGGGCATATTTACTGGAGTAATTGGTAAAGAAAGCACTGGCATGTGCAAAGGCCGGATCACTTTGTAATGTTACTCCATCAGGATTAGCAATAAATGCTTTCCATTTACTATCATCAAAGATCATTGTCTTGCCGAATAGTTCAGCAGCATATTTTTTATACGTTGCGTCTTCATTTAAGGGGCCATAGGCATTTTTTAATGTACCATAGAACCCGATAGGTTGCTGATCCTTTTCTATGTCTTCATAAAACATCTTCGTAATTGCAGCCACTATATTCTGGTCAGATACTTTGTTTTCTTCAGCAAGGAAATCAGTCCTTTGTTTATCGGCTGCTTCTGCCAGCTTCTTAACATCTGTCATTGGTGTGCCCGGTTTTACAAGGGCTGCTTCTAATTGAAGTAATGACGCTGCAAAAGAGATAAGTGGTGAACCTGCTATGCCTTCATTGATATACTGCCTGTGTTTGGCATAAGGACGCCAAGCATCATATGCTTTACCCCATTCTGTAAAGATATTTTCATATTCTTTTTTCCCTTTTGCCCACGCAACGAATTTTTGTTCGAACTGCTGTTTCTGTCCTAATACATCATACTTTAATAATTGCTTTGTTTCTCCATCAAAGAATTTCCAATAGTTGGCGATGCCAGCATAAGATGAAGCCAGTTGTAGTTTAACAGCCGGATCTTTCTTCATTTCTTCGAACATGTATTTTAATCGGACATCACGAAGCTTAACCAGCGTAGGATTGTTGATGTCTGTTGCCAGTTTGATGCCATATGAACTTTCATACCTGTTGGTACTTCCTGGATAACCCCATGTCATCGCAAAATCTCCGTCTTTTAATGGCTTTAAAGAAACTGGTAAGAACCATTTTGGTTTCAGCGGTATATTACTTTCTGCATATTTAGCCGGCTTACCATCTGCACTACTATATACCCGGAAAACAGAAAAATCGCCAGTATGCCGTGGCCATTCCCAGTTGTCGGTATCACCACCAAACTTTCCAACACATTCTGGGGGTGTGCCAACCAATCGAACATCAGTATATCGCTGATAAACGAAAGCCAGGAACTGGTTGCCTTTGAAAAGAGAACTTACCCTTACTTCAATATTCTGCGTACCATCACTCATTCTTTTATTGATAGCTTGTAATACTGCATTTTGTTTTTGTAATCTTTCGGAACCTGTTAATCCAGCAAGTGAATCCATCACTTCTTTGGTTACATCGTCAATGCGTAAAAGAAACTGCACTGAGATGTTAGTAGGTATCTCTTCGCCCCTGTTCTTAGCATAAAATCCATCCTGCAAATAATTATTACTTACAGTACTGGCTGCAGCTATCGCATTATAACCGCAGTGGTGATTGGTAAATATCAAACCCTCAGCACTGACTATTTCACCGGTACAGCCTCCGCCAAAGATGATGATGGCATCCTTCAATGAAGCTTTATTGATATTGTACAATTGTTCTTTAGTTAGTTTCAGTCCTTTCTTTACCATATCATTATACACCTGTTGTCCGAGTAACATGGGCAACCACATACCTTCGTCAGCAAAAGATTTGAAGAAAAAACTTACAGCAAGAATGATCGTTAACAAAAACCTTTTCATATGTCAATTTTTTGGATAGCAAACCTACTATAAAAAAAAGGGGTAGCCAAAAAGCCACTATATTTCAGAAATGACTATTTTAATAGCTTAATAACTTTATATGCGATTTGTTTTTTTTCTTATTGTTTTTTGTCTTTCCATTTTTGTATTGAATAGCTGTAGTAAGAAAAGCGGAACAACTACGCCGCCGCCGCCTCCACCTCCTCCCGTCCCGGGATGCGCAGCGAATTCATTTCCAGCAAACGGAGCATTTATTACCACTCCGTCTATTACGTTTTCCTGGACTGCTGTAAGCGGGGCCACCAGTTATGATCTGTATTTGGGGGCATCGCCTGCAACAGCAGTTGTTTTAGCAGGCAATATATCTACAACATCTTATAACTATACTTTACCAGTATTTGCTTCAAGCCAGGCGTTGTACTGGTATGTACAGCCTAAAAATGCAAGTGGCGTTGCAACAGGTTGTACTTCTACCGTTACATCTTTTACTGTTACCTACATTTCAAACCCGGCGCCTTATGGCTATTATGTAGTGGGTTATTTCCCTTCGTACAGAAACTTAGCTGATGTGCCGGATGTAAAATTCAGAATGACCAATACAGTTGTCTATGCATTTTTTGGAGTAAATGCTGCTGGTACATTATCTGCACCAGCTTCTCCTGCCACTACAATCGATGCATTGGCAATAAAAGCAAGAACGAATAATGCAAAAGTTTTTTTGGGAATAAATGATGGAAGCGGTGATGGAAAAACAAACTTTAAGAACATGGCTGCTACTGCTGCCGGCAGAAATACTTTTATCAAAGATGTAATGAATAAGGTTCGGCAATATAACCTCGATGGAGTGGATATGGACTGGGAATTCCCTACCACTTCAGACGGAACGGATGTCACTTTTACATTATTGATGAAAGAGCTTTCAGATTCACTTCATCGGGATGCGAAATATTATTTAACCGCAGCTATTACTGCTGGTAAATATGCCGGTGGCATACGGGATGCTATACGAAATGAACTTTTCCCTTATGTTGATTTCTTCAATATCATGGCGTATGATGATTTTAGTACAACCGTTCCTTATCGTCATCACAGCGATTATGCATTGGCGCAAACCTGTTTGAACTATTGGTTGACTACCAGGGGAATGCCAGCTTCAAAATGTGTGTTGGGTTTACCTGCCTATGGCCGCCCATCCGGTATTACACAAAGCAATACTGTGCTAACCTATAAAACAATTTTATCACAAGGGGGTAATCCATTGTACGATTCTGCAGTTGTTACTGCCGGTGGGTTTACCAACTATACAATTTATTATAATGGCCAGTACACGGTCAAGCGAAAAGCAAAGCTTGCAAAAGATATTGCAAATGGTGTAATGCTTTGGGAAAAATGGCAGGATGCCGGTGATAATAATTCATTACTGAAAGCCGCTTGTGATACAGTGGGTAGAACATATTGATTATTCCACCGGCGTATTCAGCACATTCCATAAAGCATCTTTCAGTTCTGTTAGCCCTTTGTTTGTAACAGATGAGATGAATAAATGCGGCACATCTTTCGGCAATTCATTTTCTATTGCGACTTTCAACTCATCATCCAGCATATCACTCTTGCTAATGGCAATAATGAATTGCTTATCCAAAAGATCAGGATTGTATTGTTCCAGTTCGTTTACGAGTATTTGAAATTCTTTTTTATGATCATCACTGTCAGCAGGTATCAGGAATAATAAGACAGAGTTCCTTTCTATATGCCTCAGGAAACGATGTCCCAAACCTTTTCCTTCTGCTGCACCTTCAATAATGCCCGGTAGGTCAGCAATGCAGAAACTTTTGCCATCCCTGTATTCTACCATTCCGAGATTCGGGGTGATAGTTGTAAAAGCATAATTAGCAATCTTAGGTTTGGCAGCTGTAATTACAGATAGTAATGTTGATTTGCCTGCATTGGGAAACCCAACCAAACCTACATCAGCAAGCACTTTTAATTCTAAGACTTTCCAACCTTCAACGCCGGGTAAACCAGGTTGTGCATATTCCGGAGCCTGGTTGGTAGGTGTGGCAAAATTTGAATTACCTAATCCTCCTTTCCCCCCCGGCATCCATATCACTTCCTGGCCGTCTTCTAATATCTCTACTTCCTGCAACCCGGTTTCTTCATCTCTTGCTATTGTACCGAGGGGCACTTCTATAATAATATCTTTTCCATTTCTGCCATGGCAATTATTAGCTCCACCCTTCTCTCCGTTTTCTGCTAATACATTTTTGTAATAACGAAGATGTAATAAAGTCCAGAGGTTGCTGTTTCCTTTCAGAATAATATGTGCACCACGGCCGCCATCGCCACCATCGGGGCCACCCAAAGCGGTCAGTTTATTACGCATAAAATGCTTGTTGCCGGCGCCACCGTGTCCGCTTCGGCAGAATATGCGTATCTGATCAACAAAATTGCTCTTTTCCAATGGGCTTAGTTTTTGCAGCTTTGTGCAAATATACCTTGTCATCCATGTAATTAAGCGGTTATGAAATATATTCTTCTATTCCTGGTTATACCAATGTTGGCTGCAACTGATTGTGGCAATAAGAAAAATAAGGAAACTGTGTCCGGTAATGAAGCAAAAGATGGCAGAGCAGAGGTTGCTGATACTATTCCAAAATGCGTCAGAAGTTTTATTGACAGCAGTATTAAACATTCACCTGAAGATACCCCTGTAAGGATAGATGAATACTTGTATAAAGACCAGCAGGTGTTTTTATTCATGGGTCCATGCTGTGATAATTTTGATGTATTATATGATAAGAATTGCAAAGAGATATGTGCTCCCACAGGCGGCTTTTCCGGTCGTGGTGACGGAAGATGTCCTGATTTTGCTAAAGAAGCAAAACTGGTAAGAACGGTTTGGAAGAATGAGTTAAAACAGTAAAGTCCCGCCATGATATTCAGGCAGGACTTTATTGTTAAATAATTATTTATTGTACCAGTATCTTGGTACTATAAACTGATTTATTATTCTGATCAATAACTTTTACTAGATAGAAACCTCTGGCTGCAGATGGATTTAGTTTTATTGTCTGCACTTGTTTGCTTCCGCCTAAAGCCACAATTTGCTGAATCAATTGCCGTCCCATTGCATCTGTTACCTGTATCGTATACGTACCCGCAGGCAGTTCATTAAACTGCACTGCAAACTGGTTATTTGTTACGGGGTTAGGGAAGATGCCGATCTTGCCATCGCCTGCTTCTTCCTGTCTTGACATCAGGTCAATGGTTGATCCTTTAGGTCTGTTGGCAGTAGCCAGCAAATTACCATTAGCAAGGTCTGAGCTTGACCATACTGTTCCTGCAATTGTATACGGAGTTGCTGCAAGTGTTTTGTGATCAACTGTAAAGTATGAAGTAGCAGCCATAGCAGAGCCTACAATGATTTTATTTTCAGCATTGACTGCTGCACCATTAACTGTAAATCCATTTGGCAAACCAGAAATAACACCCAGGTGTGTGGCCACTTTTGTTTCCAGATTTACTTTGAAAACATAATTGCGGGCAGAGAAGATGTATAAGTTTCCTTCATCATCGGCAATAATATCGCCACCGAAGCTGCTGCATGAATTATGAACAGAAACACCTTTGTTGGCCTGGTCATCAGCAATAGTTCCCAGATCAGTTATTTCTAATTTTTTTCCTGTAGTAAAACGAATAAGCTGTGTGGCATCATTGGTCATAGCATAGCCATAACCATCAGATGCAATTACCATACGTGTAACGATATTCCCCTGGTCAGGTGATTTTTGAGGTTTGCCGGTGAAAGCCATATCAGTAAGATAATAGACCTTCATTGTTTTAAGGTCTATATATCGTAACTGGTCAATGAACATTGGTGTATAATAAAGCCTGTTATTCTTTTTGTCATAAGCTAAAGCGGCCACACCGGTAGCAAAAGCAGCATTTACAGCAGTTCCATACCGTACATCATTCAAGGGTGTTTCAAATTGTTTGCGGGTAATGGCATTATAAGCCCTGAAGTTTATATCGGCACCGTTCAGCAACACATCACTATAAGCACCGTTGTTCAGGTCAATTTTCCGAAGGTAACTCCAGTTGGGGCCTTGTTGCTGAACATCGGTAATAGCATAAACAAACTTGTCGGCTTGCTGGGCAAAAATAAAATTGGTTAGAAGTAAGGCTCCCGTTGCGAGAGATAGCAGGGGTAAATGTTTTTTCATAAACTACATTTTAGGATTTACAATGGCTATAATTAGTGTATTAAATTACAACTTTTATGCAACCTGAAGTATATTTTTTTTGAATGGCAAGCTTTAAACTAAAACAAAAAACCCCTCCGCTACGAAGC
>CAYVSH010000039.1:1262-22753 GCA_964453625.1 uncultured Chitinophaga sp. | reverse complement strand
GGATAAAAGACAACTATACCAAACATGAGCAATACATCACTATGCGGGATGGAGTCAGACTTTTTACTTCTATTTATATTCCAAATGACAAGAGTGAAAAACATCCGATACTGTTGACAAGGACACCTTATTCTTGTGCGCCATATGGAACTGGTTTCAATTCACGGCTGTGGGAAAGATATTGGAGATATTATGCAAGGGAAAACTATATCATCGTTACACAAGATGTTAGGGGTCGTTGGATGAGTGAAGGAGAATTTGCAGATGTTCGTCCGTTCAATAAAAATAAAACCGGTACCGAAACTGATGAAGCAAGTGATACCTATGATGCCATTGAGTGGATGATAAAAAATATTCCTAATAATAATGGCAATGTTGGTGTATTCGGTATTTCTTACCCGGGATTCTATTCAACAATGGCAGCTGCATCCGGTCACCCTGCATTGAAAGCAGTGAGTCCGCAGGCCCCGGTTACAGATTCATCATAACGGTGCCTTCTTTCCTATGGATGGTTTTTCATTTTACTCTTCCTTCGGAAAGCCAAGACCGAAACCAACTACAGTGGGTTCTCCGGGATTCAACTTTCCCATCAAAGACAACTATAAATTCTATCTCGAAGCAGGTAGTCTAAAAAAACTGGCTGATTATTTAGGCGACAGTATAAAATTCTGGCATGAGATGTATGCACATCCTAACTATGATGACTGGTGGAAAGCAAGAGATGCAAGAACTGCTATGTATGATATTAAACCAGCCACATTGGTTGTTGGTGGTTTGTTTGATGCAGAAGATTGTTTCGGCGCCTGGAATTTATACAAGGCAATTGAAAAGCAAAGTCCGTCAACGAATAATAAACTGGTGATGGGTCCCTGGTACCATGGCCAATGGGCCAGCAGTGATGGCACACAATTGGGAAATGTAAAGTTCGATAGCAATACAGCTTACTGGTATCAGAATAATATTGAGATTCCTTTCTTTAACTATTATCTGAAAAGGAAAGGCGATGATCCCAAGTTATCTGAAGCGACAATATTCTTTACAGGAGAAAACAAATGGAGAAAACTGGAACAATGGCCACCGGCGACAACACAGCCAAGACCTATTTACCTGACACCGGACGGTTCACTATCATGGAACTTACCGACATATGTAAAAACCGGAAGCCATTCGGAATATATAAGTGATCCGGCCAACCCGGTTCCATACACGGAAGATGTGCATTTCAGAAGAACAAGAGAGTACATGACGGATGATCAGCGGTTTGCATCACGCAGACAGGATGTATTGACTTTTGAAACTGATACATTAGAGGAAGATCTGACGTTGGCAGGTCCGGTAATTGCCAAATTGAAAGTAAGCATCAGCGGTACAGATGCTGATTTTGTAGTGAAAGTGATTGATGTATTCCCTGACGATTTTAAATACCCTGATAATATTCCACAGGTAGGAAAATCTGCAGGTGGCAGCTATTTAATGGGCGGGTATGAGATGCTGGTTCGGGGAGAAATTATGAGAGGCAAATTCAGAAATAGTTTTTCAATACCTGAACCTTTCAAGCCAAATAAAATAGAAACAGTTGAGTTTGCATTACCGGATGTGGCGCATACATTCAAAAAGGGCCACAAGCTGATGATACAGATACAAAGCAGCTGGTTTCCATTGGCCGACCGCAACCCGCAGCAGTTTATGAACATCTATGAAGCCAAACCGGATGATTTTAAAAAAGCGACCATTAAGATTTATCATGATGGAAATAATCCATCAAGTATTAGTTTACCAATAATGAGATAAGAATATGCGATCACTATTTATAGCCATTTGTATTTGTTTTTTTGCACAGTCTGCATTGTCACAAGAAAAAACGCTAAATCTAATACCTTACCCGGTACAGGTAAAACAACAGAACGGAAGTTATAACTTGAAAAATATAGCCAGGCTTTACTGCAATTTCCCGGATAAAAACAATGAACCTGTACTTCAATACCTTAAAACTGAATTAGAAAAACATTACAGGATAGGAATTCTATTTGTTGAAAAGGAAGAAGAAGCAGATTTTAAATTTAAAATGCAGCGGATGCCAACATCAGGTAAACCTGCATATATGCTGAATGTTTCTAAAAATGGAATTGAGATCATCAGCAATTTTACTGAACCTGCATTTCATGCTATACAAACATTTTTTCAACTGCTTCCAGTTGATAAAAATGCGAAAAAGGAAATCCCATTTGTCGAAATTTTTGATCATGCCCGATTTCAATACCGTGGCATGCACCTCGACGTTTGCCGCCACTTCTTCCCGGTTTCATTTGTAAAAAAATATATTGATTACCTGGCTTATCATAAGTTGAATACATTTCACTGGCACTTAACAGAAGACCAGGGCTGGCGGATCGAAATAAAAAAATATCCTGAGCTCACAAGTATTGGCAGTAAACGAAACGGAACGATCATTGGTCGTTACCCGGGAACTGGAAATGACAATATACCGTACGATGGATTTTATACACAGGAAGAAATAAAAGAAGTGGTGCAGTATGCTAAAGAAAGATTTATAGAAGTGATCCCTGAAATAGAAATGCCGGGGCATGGCAGTGCCGCTATTGCTGCATATCCATGGTTGAGTTGTTTTCCAGATAAGCCAACAGAGATACCAAAGAATATGATCTCAAATAAAAGTGTGGAAGAACAAAAGAACGGAAGAATAAAATTAGTGCAGGAAACATGGGGAGTGTTTGATGATATTTTCTGTGCCGGAAAAGATTCTACATTCACTTTTCTGCAAAATGTGATTGATGAAGTGATCCCATTATTTCCTTCCAAATATTTTCATATTGGAGGTGATGAAGCCCCAAAGACACACTGGAAACAATGCCCCAATTGTCAGAAACGCATCAAAGACTTAAAACTAAAAGACGAACATGAATTGCAAAGCTGGTTTGTACAACGCATCGAAAAATACCTGAACAGCAAAGGTAAAACACTGATCGGCTGGGATGAGATATTGGAAGGTGGTCTGGCACCCAATGCAGTTGTAATGAGCTGGAGGGGAGAAAAAGGCGGCATTGAAGCAGCCAAAGAAAAACATAATGTGATCATGACTCCCGGCAATCCTGTCTATTTTGACCATACTCAAAGTGAGAATGAAGACAGTGTAACCATCGGCGGATTTAACCCCATTGAAAAAGTATATGCATACGAACCCGTTCCAAAAGAACTGAATGAGGAAGAAGGGAAATATGTTCTGGGTGCACAAGCCAATGTCTGGACGGAATACATGGGTAATGAAAAGAAAGTGGAGTACATGATCTTTCCCCGGATGGCTGCATTGAGTGAAGTGTTATGGAGCCCAAAAGAAAGCCGCAACTGGGAAAGTTTTGAAAAGCGGTTACCCGAACAGATTAAACGTTATGAGAATTGGGGAGCTAATTATAGTAAAGCTTATTATGATTTAAAAGCTACAGTTCTGCCAACTAAAGATAATAACGGCATTCAATGGAAAATAGAAACAAAATTAAAAAATGGATTCATTGGTTACCCACCCAACAAAGGCAGCTCTGGTGCCCAAATCTATAATGCTTCTTTTTTAATTACTAAAACTGATTCTAAACAAGCTTGTTATTTTATTGACAACAAACCTGTTTCCTGCGTAAGTCAACAATTTCACTTTAACAAAGCAACCGGCAAAAAAATAACTCTCAACAACGAAGCAGCTAAAAATTATCCCGGAGATGGAGCATTTACATTAGTAAATGGAGTTATCAATGAAAAAGGTTTTGCTCGTACAAAAGAGTTTCTTGGTTTTAACGGAACAAATTGTGAAGCAGTCTTAGATCTTGGTTCAAAACTGGAGATCAGTTCTGTTGTGGTTCATATTTTAAACAGAACTTCAAGCTGGATATGGAGGCCACAAACAGCAGAAGTTTTTGGTTCAGACGATGGTAATACCTGGCATTCTCTCAAACTAACAGATGACTTTATAGAAGACAAAAACGGAACAGGTCACGGTAAAATGAAAATGGAATTCAATAAAACAATGGCAAGATTTGTAAAAGTAGTTGTTACCAATTGGGGTGATATCCCGGCTGGTTATCCCGGTGTAGGTAACAAAGCATGGCTTTTTGTGGATGAAATTGAGGTGAATTAATCCAAATTTGAAATATATTCGGCAAATTCCTGCAAACAACGGCAAAAACCTTCACAAATTATTACCTTTATGGCTCAACTCAATTACATGGCAAAAAAGATTGGTTCCATAGATCTTTCTGACAGCTTTGAGAAGATACCGGTAAAGATATTTCCTACATCAAAAGAAGGTTCTGCATTTGTTGCCCGGCAGATATCCGATTTTATCCGTGATAAGCAAAAGAAAAAAGAGAAATGTGTACTGGGTCTTGCTACAGGATCTACTCCAAAATCATTGTATGCAGAGTTAATACGGCTACATAAAGAAGAGAAACTGAGTTTTAAAAATGTTATCACTTTCAACCTTGATGAATATTACCCGATTGATAAGAAAGCCTTGCAGAGTTATAACAGGTTCATGCAAACAAACCTGTTCAATCATATTGATATTAATCCAAAAAATATTCATATTCCCAATGGTGAATTAGTAAAGAATGATATAAAGGAACATTGCCGTCAATATGAAAAAATGATACAGGATGCAGGAGGAATTGACCTGCAGATACTGGGTATCGGAAATAACGGGCATATCGGCTTTAACGAACCAGGCTCAGGTATTTATTCTAAGACAAGACTGATAACACTGGACAATTCAACCAGGATCGCCAATGCGTATGAGTTTGCCAATATCTCCCAGGTACCAAGGCTGGCTATCACCATGGGGATCAGTACAATCCTAAAGTCAAAAAAAATAATATTAATGGCATGGGGCAGTGCAAAAGCTCCTGTGCTGAAAAAGGCAGTAGAAGATGACGATAGCGAACATGTGCCTGCATCGCTTTTGCAAAATCATGATGATGTAACGTTTATTGTAGATGAAGCAGCAGCTTCTGAATTGACAAGGAATAAATCGCCCTGGCTTACCGGAGATTGTGACTGGACACCAAAGATGATCAAGAAGGCGGTAGTCAATATGGCTCTTAAACTAAAGAAGCCAGTGCTGAGTTTAACGAACAGCGACTACAATGAATATGGACTTAGCGATCTGCTGGTGGAAAAAGGAGATGCCTACGAGATCAACTTACAGGTGTATTATATGCTTCGGGATTCCATTACCGGCTGGCCGGGTGGAAAACCTAATGCGGATATACCTGCACATCCAGAACGTTCCTCTCCGTATCCCAAAAAAGTAATTATCTTCTCCCCTCACCCGGATGATGATATCATCAGTATGGGCGGTACCTTTCAACGTTTGCATGACCAGGGACATGATGTGCATGTTGGTTACCAGACTTCAGGCAACATTGCGGTTACCGATGAGTTTGTAACCCGTTATCTTGACTTTGCAGTAGGTTTTGAAGAAATTGCCGGCATTAATACAAGTAAGTCAGGTAAAATACTGGAGAATGCCAGAAAGTTTTTGGCAAGAAAAAAATCGAACCAGGTGGACACACCAACTATCCGTTCAATAAAAGGACTGATAAGAAGAGGTGAAGCTAAAGCTACCTGTCGGTATGTTGGTATTCCTGATGAGAACATACATTTTCTTGATCTCCCATTTTATGAAACTGGTACAATAGAAAAGAAACCGATGAGTGAGAAAGATATTAAGATCACCATTGAGTTGCTTCGCAAAGTAAAACCTCAGCAGGTGTACTGCGCCGGTGATTTTGCCGATCCGCATGGCACACATATCGTTTGTTTCAATGTAGTTTTAGAAGCACTAAAAAGAATTAAAGATGCCGGTGATGAATGGATCAACGATTGCTGGCTTTGGTTGTACAAAGGAGCCTGGCAAGAATGGAATATTGAAGAGATCGAAATGGCAATTCCCATGAGCCCCGACCAGGTATTGCAAAAACGTTACGGAATTTTCATCCATCAATCACAAAAAGATATGGTTCCTTTCCAGGGAAATGACTCAAGGGAGTTCTGGCAACGGGCCGAAGAAAGAAATGCAGCTACAGCAGACATTTATGCCGATCTTGGCTTAACACATTATGCTGCGATGGAAGCTTTTGTGCGTTGGCATTATTGAATATAAAACCAAATTGCAAATCGCAAATTTCAAAGTAATTACATTAAGCTTTCCGGTTTTTTATTAATTTGGAATTAATTTATAAATAAACCTATTATCTTTAAATTCTAAACTAAATACAATATGTCATTCTTTAAATCAAGCAACCCCACATTACAGGAAAAAACTTACCAGGGAACTATTCTGGAAGGAATCAGTACCGGTGAAGAAATGACTATAAAAGGAACTCTAAATAAGTTTGGTATACTGATGGCTTTGATGATCGCCTCTACCCTTTTTGCATGGAACCAGTTTGATAAAGGCAGCGACCCGATGCCATTAATGTTGATTGGCGTTTTTGGAGGTTTAGGAGTTGCACTGGTGATGATGTTCAAAAAGACCTGGGCACAATATCTTGCTCCGGGTTATGCTATTCTGGAAGGTCTTTTTGTAGGCTCTATTTCTGCCATGTATAATTATTCTTACCCAGGATTACCCACACAGGCTGTTGCACTTACTTTATTGGTAACATTGATCATGTTTTTGATTTACAGATACAGGATCATAAAAGTTACAGCCAAGTTAAGAATGGTTGTTGTTGTTGCTACAGCGGCTATAGCTGTTTTTTATATGATTCAGTGGATCACTTTCTTAATTATGGGGTCACCAATAGGTTCATTTACAAATGCAGCCACTCCACTAGGAATTGGCTTTTCAATTCTTGTGGTTGGTTTAGCTGCTTTTAATTTGTTATTGAATTTCGATACAATTGAGAAAGGTGTTGAAATGAGAGCACCAAGATATATGGAATGGTACAGTGCATTCGGCTTATTGGTAACAATAGTTTGGTTGTATCTTGAATTACTTCGTTTGTTATCCAAACTGCAACGCAACTAAACTGGAATCAGTTAATAAAAAAAGCCGTCTTGTTTAAACAGGGCGGCTTTTAATTTATAGCAACTTTTAATTAAACTTATTACTCTTTTTTCGTTTCAGTTGTTTTGATCTCTGTCATAGTAGTAAACTCATTCATATAGATCTTTGAAAGAACAATAATGTAACTCACCAATAATGGTCCAAAGATCAATCCTATAAAACCAAATAAGCTTAAGCCGATAATTACTCCCAGAACTGTAACAACTGGATGAACATCACCCATTCTTTTCATGATAGTGATCCTGGCCAGGTAATCAATATTGCCGGTTACAATTACACTATATATCATTAGCCCGGTAGCATTCCAAGTATCTCCACTTGCATACATATATAAAACAAGCGGCACCCATACGATCATCGTACCAACAACAGGGAAAAACGCAAAGATTCCCGTCAGTAATCCCCATAAGCCAAACTCACTTACTCCAAAAATATAATAACCGAGTGTAGCTATAAGGCCTTGTATGATTGAAATAAGGGGAATACCAAGTGCATTTGCCCTTACCATTCGTTTTGTTTCCGCAGCCAGCAAACTGGTACTTTCACTTTTTAATGGGATCATCCTGACGATTGTCTTTTCCATTTCGCTTCCATGATATAACATGTAATAAAGAAAGAATAGCATAACAATCAGGTTGGTCAACAGGTTAAGAGTACTGTTTAAAATTGAAGGAATAAAAGCAATAGCTTTATCCAATGAACCTGATAAAGACTTTTCCGATATAACAGTAATACCGGCCTTTTCCTGCATATGTACAATTGCCAGTTTAAGATTGCTGATAACTGATGCCGGGTCACTCAGCACTTCATTTATTTTGGGGCTGATAAGAACAACGGCGAGGTAAACCGGGATACCCAGCAATACCAGGTAATAAAGCATAAACAAAAAAGCAGCTCCTCCCTTTTTCCATTTCCTGTTATAAACAAGCTGAAAATAACTGCCCCTGCTTAAAATATATAAGGTAATAGCACCCAGGATTCCCGGCATGAACAGCCTAAGTTCAAAAAAAGAAAGTGCAACTAAAAAAATTATAAGAAGCAGGAGTAATATTTGCCTAATCCGGTCATTGAATTGAAACATACAGTCTGGTTAAAATGGTGAGTGGCAACTTTATCTGATAATTACAGATTTTTTGTTAAGTTAATATTATTTAATCAAACCTCATTAGGCGTATAATACAAGTAAGTTACTTTATCAAACAAGTAAAAAAACAGGCCCCGTAAGGCCTGTTAATTTTAAATATTGAATTATTAACTATCAAGTGCTTCTTTTAATCTGGAAGCTTTTTCTTCAGCTGCCGACTTCATCTGTTTTGCCTTCTGTTTTCCCTCTTCAATTCCTTCTTCAATGGCCTCACCCCCTTTCACAAATAGATGGCTGAGATTATCAGCCCATCCATTTGCAGTTTTTTTGATTTTTTTACGCATATCGCTTCCTTTTTCAGGTGCAACCAGTAAACCAATTACTACACCTGCTGCAGCCGCACCTAAAACACCTAATAGGATTTTATTACCTTTTGTCATACAATAAAGTTTTATAATTAATAAATAGAGTTACAGAATCAATACACTTTATTTATCTGTTTTACCGAATGATTTTCCGAAAATGATTGACAGTAAAAACAAGACAATAAAGATGAAGAAAAGGATCTTTGCAATAGAAGCTGCACCGGCAGCTATTCCACCAAAGCCGAATACAGCAGCTATGATGGCAATGATCAGGAATATGACTGTCCAGCGTAACATAAGTATGATTTTAGTTTAAAAAAATAATGTCGAACTGGTATTTGAAAAAATCATGCCATTGTTTTCAGCGCCTTGAAAAACAGAATAAATGTTGTAGATTATCAGGTATTGAAGTAAATACCGTTTTGATAATTAACTGCTATAATAAGTTCATTAAACTAAAATCATTATTATGAAAACACAAATGACAACTCTTACCTCTGTACTTGAAAAATTAAGGGCAAAAAATAAGGACAATGAATTTACTATGACTGAAAAAGGTTTTACAGCAGGTAAGAATAAGCATTATGAGCCAAAAGACCTGACAATAATTAAGGTATATCGTTTTGAAGGAGAATCTGATCCATCTGATTCAAATATTTTATACATTATTGAGGCTAATGATGGCCTGGTAGGATATAGCCTGGACGCCTATGGGGTATATTCAAATCATGATGAAAAATATGATGACTTCATAAGAAAAATAAAAATAGAGGATAGGGATGAACAAATACTTTTTAAATGAAGATGAAAACTGGTCTATGCAATAACTATCAAATAAAAAGGCCAACATTCTGTTGACCTTTAGAAGTGACTCCGTCAGGATTCAAACCTGAAACCTTCTGATCCGTAGTCAGATGCTCTATTCAGTTGAGCTACGGAGCCATTTGGCCTGCAAATATAGGGCAAAAAAAATAGTTATGGAATTCATTTTTACCATTTCATTATTCATTACTTCATACCAAATGCTTACTATATTTATTGCATGAGCCGACTTTACAAATTCTTTTTTATCCTGTTCCTCTTATTGTTCGCTTTGTCATTTATTTTCGGTACGGCTATCTCATTTGGTACTTACCAGTTTTTTAAATCGCAGGCTGAACCTGGTATTACTATTGGGCCGGTTCCGTTTTCTGCTTTTATAGAAATGGGATTATTGCAAGCTGCAATGTATTCCCTTGTCATGTTGCTCTTTATCATTTTTCTAATGAGAAGATCAATGAAAAACGAGCAGCAGTTTACTATCAGGTATATTATAAGAATTGTATTGCTGTTTTATTTAGTAACTACTATTGTATTTGGTATTCATTTATTATCCTTTGCAGAAGCATCAGATATTTCAGGGTTGTTATTAATGTCTGGCCCGGGATATGTACAGCCAAGCTATATTTGGTTTCCGTTCCCTGTTGTCTGGATAATTTTATACATTACACTTGCAGCAGGAATAAAAAAGAACTGATATGGATGTTAAGATTGAACCTTCGTGGAAGAAAGCATTGAAAGAGGAATTTGAAAAAGATTATTTTCCGCAGATCGCATTACATATCAAAACCGAGAAATCACAAGGCAAAACGATTTACCCACCGGGTTCTTATATTTTCAATGCCTTTAACAGCACACCTATTGAAAAAGTAAAAGTGGTGATACTTGGCCAGGATCCCTACCATGGAGCAGGCCAGGCGCATGGTCTATGTTTTTCAGTTCAAAATGGGGTTCCTCCACCACCATCGCTTATTAATATTTTTAAAGAATTACATGATGATATTGGAATTAGCATACCTAATCATGGTAATCTTACCCGTTGGGCTGAACAAGGGGTTTTTTTACTGAATGCATCATTAACAGTAAGAGCTGGCGAACCGATGAGCCATTCAAAAATAGGTTGGGCTACTTTTACAGATTCAGTTATCAAAAGGATTTCAGACCTCAAAAAAAATGTAGTGTTTCTTTTATGGGGAAAGTTTGCACAGGAAAAACGGGTCCTGATTGACGAAACTAAACACCTGATTCTTCGTTCCGTTCATCCCTCACCTCTTTCTGCTTTTGGAGGTTTTTTTGGTTGCAAACATTTTTCAAAAACAAACGAATACCTGGTTTCCAAAGGAATTGACCCGGTTGACTGGAGTTTATAAAATGAAAATAATTAAAAATATACTTGGAAGAATTTTTGCCCTTTGGGCATTGGTAACATTTGTCATTACATTTCTTATCATTTTCATTCCTTCCATGCTTTGTTGGCTGTTACCTGATCCATTGGGGCAAAAAGTTTTTATATACATTTCAAAACTATGGATGAACATCTGGCTGCCAATGGTTTTTTGCCCAGTCAGAATTAAGGGAAAAGAGTACTTTAAAAAAGGTGAAACATATATCGTAACAAGCAATCATAATTCTTTGATGGATGTACCTCTGACATCACCTTTTATTCCTGGCGCTAACAAAACAATTGCTAAATCAAGTTTTGCAAAGATCCCACTTTTTGGTTTTTACTATATGAAAGGCGCAGTGCTTGTTAGCAGGAAAGATGAAAAAAGCCGGCGTCAAAGTTTTGAAAAAATGAAAAAAGTTCTTGAAAAAAATATTCATATATGTATTTACCCCGAAGGAACAAGGAACAGAACCAAAGAACCATTAAAACAGTTTTATGACGGAGCATTCAAACTTGCCACTACTACAAAAAAGCCCATCATTCCTGCTGTTATTTTCAATACAAAAAAAGTATTACCAGTTGACAAGCCATTCTATTTCTGGCCGCACCGATTGGAAATGCACTTCCTGCAACCCATACATCCGGAAGGAAAATCTATTACTGAACTAAAAGAAATTGTATTTAATAAAATGAAAGAGTATTACGTAAACAATACTCTTTAGAAATTTGAGAAAAATCTTGTGCGATTAATACGCAGATCCTGAAGTACAGATGATTTGGGGCTGATAGTAAAGCTGAATGAACGAAAAAGTCCGATCGGAGTTACATTGATTGACATTTGCCAGCAATGCATTTCCCGGCTGATACTCATCTGGAAAGTTTGCAATACACGGGAATCAAAATCATAGTTTCCGCTTGTCGAAAAATTCCATTTCGGAGAAAGATTGAAGCTTCCTGTAAACTGCATTCCCGAAGTAAAATCTTTCTTGAAACTGATAAGATCCGGCTGTAGCCTGTTTGTAAAGGAAATAGAATAGGCAACTGTTACCTGCCAGGGGATATTAAAGTCTACAAAGTCTGATGGGTTTTGCTGCATATACTCCAACAACCTTCGCTGGTCGCCAACAAGTAACTGATCATTCAACCGATTTTCAAGATCCTTCTTACGCTGCTCATCTTTCTTTGGATCTTTAGGTTTACTCTTGAATGTAGTATTGACAGATACACTTCCATAAGTTAACCTTCCCAGTTTAAACTTTCCACCTTCCCAGGCAAACTTATCGATATCTCTGCCATACTGATCAGTCTGGTAAGGGCTTAAAGTAGATTGAGCATTGATCTGTATCTTATCAAACAAAGTGGCCCGCAGGTACAGACTGAATATATCCAGCTTCATAGAATCCCTCAAAAAGTTATAACCCGTAGAAAATCCATAACCATCAATCAGCCTGATTTTTTTGACAGCATTTTCGCCTGTATCTTTTTTTGAACGCCATTTCATTTCAAGGTTATTATCTAACTGAAAACCTATACCCCCAGTTCGTCCTTCCCCAAATCCTGAATATAATGCACCTTCAAATTCACTGAACCTTTGGGTAATGCCGGTAAAAACGGTATCTGTATAAAAATGTTTTTTAGAAAGATCAGGCTTATAATTGAAACTGAGTGAAGGACGGATCACATGTCGTATGGCCTGAATTCTTGAGTTTTTAAAATTATATGTTCCAAAAATTGCTGTATTAAAATTCAACGCAAAAAATGCCTGGTGGTCAGTAAAGAATCCTTTTGTGATAGTTGTGTCTACTTTTTGCGTTGCTGTATTCCATTTACGGCGGAATTTCTGGGCTATCCAAACCTGTGAGTACGAAAATGCAGGAGAAACAATAACGGCACCACCAAAAATTGGAGGTAAAGCTAAAGTAATAGGCACATTATGCTGGGCACCCCATTGCAAAGTATCAATAAGGTCTTTCAACTTAAAAGCCGTATCATAAAATGAAACCTGGTTCCTGAAATTACCATTATATCCGATTCCAAGTTTCTGATACCACTTCTGTGTCCCTACATCATTCTTACTTTGAAATGGATATAAAGTGCTTACCGTAAAACCTGCATCAGGAAGACTGATATTGATAAGTCTTGTGGCATTATTCTGATTATGATTAGCACTTACTGTAAGGTTATATGGCTTGCCGGCCCAGGTTTTTGAATAAGCAATAGAAGAACTAAGCTGGTTTTGAAAATTCAGGTCAACATTATTAGGAACAAGTTGGTTAAATTTAGTAGAACCAGCATTTACATTTGCTGTAAAATTCGTTCCAGGTCTCGCCTTCCCATCTACACTGTGGTTCCAGTTGATAGAATAACTTTTATTCTTTAGAAAATCCGGGTCACCTTTAAAATTGAACTTAGTGGATTGCATACTCAGGTTAAATGCACCACTGTACCTGTATCTTTTACGATAGGTTGGATTTACATTAGCAGACCAGCCACCATACGAATAAATATTCCCATACACTTTTACATCCCAGTAATCACTCAACACTTTGTAATAACCAAGTCCTTCTAAACCTAATCCGAATTGTTCATTACTTGCAAATCTTGGAGGAAGCAGGCCCGAATGTCTTCCCTGGCTTAATGGATAAAAACCAAACGGTAAATAGATTGGAACCGGTACACCTTCAAACTCAAGATGTGCAGGGCCTGATACTGCAAGTTTTTGATTGATGACCTTCATTTTTGGAGTTACAAAATCAAAATGAGGTTCATCGAGTAAGCAAGTGGTAAACCTTGCCCTTTTAATAAATGTAGTATTCTCATTTACCTTCTTTGCCTGGTCACCAATAACCAAGAACTCTCCCTGCTGCGTATAAGTGTTCTTTGTTAATCCAATCTGTGTTTTGAAATTATAACGAATGGTGTCACTGGTAAATTCATTATCTCCGCTTTTAAAATGTGCTGTTTCAATAACGACACCAGAACTGTCTTTTGCATTTACTGCAGTTATGATCTGTGTTTGCTGATCTACTACTACCTGTGGTGCTGTTAGAGTAATGTCTTTGTATTCGGTTTTAGTTTTTCCATAAAGCAGTACTTTTTTATCCTGAACCAAAATTACTGCTGAATCAGCTGCTTCATATTTTAATGGAGCATCTAGCGAATCTTTGGAAATCTTTAATGAGAAAGTGTCTATTTTTTGTACTGACAAAGCGGAGTCAGTACCGGGTAGTTTTGTAGTGTCTTGTATCCTCTCAATTTTTTTAATTACACTGTCTGGTTTTAATAAAGGCTTTGTTGTATCTGCTATATCTGTTAACGTAGTGCAAAATTCCGGAATCGATGCAGCATTAGCTGTAGTTTTCCACGTTATTGTGCAAAACATAACAACCGTTATTATCCCGGAAAAAAAGATTTTTGACCTAAATTTGTACAATTGATTCATCAGCAGGAGGCAAATGTAAATGATTATCCATCTGCTTCCTATGAAGATTATCAAACAATTTGTGAATATTCTTATAGCCATTAAAAGCACTGAAAAACCATGATCGGACGAACCCTGATAGTTTTCCTTCTTTGCACATTCAGCATTACCATTTTCTCTTTTATCAAGAACGACCCACCCGTTGAAAAAAAGCAGAAAGTAATAAAAACTATTATTGTGGATGCTGGTCATGGTATAATGGCCAATGGCGGCCACAACGGTGCCAAAGGTGCTTATTCTTATGAAGATGATATTTGCCTTGCCATCTCAAAGGAATTTGTCAAAAACATCCAGAAAGAGTTACCTGAAATAAAAATTGTAGAAACAAGACCCACTGAAAAAATTACTGCAATTCACCGCAGGGCTGAAATTGCCAATGAAAATAACGGCGATCTTTTCTTTTGTATCCATGTAAATGCAGCCGTACCGATCAAGCGTCGGGAATTTATCGGGAATAAAACGGTGACATACTATACCGGAAAGGGAAGCAGCCGAAAGAAAAAAACAAAACAGGTTCCTCAATATAGAACTGTAACTATTCCTAATCCTGCTAAGGGAACTGAAACCTATATCTGGGGTGCACATAAAAGTGAAGAAAAAGAACTGGCCGTTCGGGAAAATGCCCCTTTATTACTCGAGCCGGATTTTAAAAAATTTTATGGTGATATAGATCCCAATTCACCGGAGTTTATTGCTTTGTCATTGCTGAAAACAAAGCAATATTTTAAGAGAAGTGCAACGCTGGCCGGATTTGTGCAGGATGAATTTGCCAAAGTGGGCCGGGTTGACCGTGATGTGAAACAACGTGGTGTTGGCATATGGGTTTTACAGGCTACAGCTATGCCTAGTATCCTTGTAGAAACTGGATACATTACCAACAGGGCAGAAGAAGATTATCTCAATAGTAAGTCAGGACAAAAAGAACTGGCTGATTGTATGCTGAGGGCTCTTAAAACCTATATTGCCTGGATTGAAAAACAGCAAAAGGACAATGAAAAAGACAATAGTAGCCGCTCAGTAAAAAATATTACGAAAGATGTAACTGCGTTATTAGAGCATATTGAAGAAAAAGAGAAACATATATCCCGGTAATAAAACTTTTTGCTGCCTGACAAATCACTTATTTTACATTCCACAAATAACATGTTGATGAAAAAAATACTGATAAGCTCATTTCTTTTATTTGGCATCGGCTTTTTTATTTCATTATCAGCACAGGAAAAAAAATCAAGTCCCCTTCGTACACTTATAATTGACCCCGGGCATGGTGGGCAGGATCCTGGAGCCAAAGGCACATTGGAATCTGAAGCAAATGTTTCATTAGCTATTTCCTTGAAACTTGGTGATACGATCGCAAAAGCTTTTCCAGACATAAAGATTATATATACCCGTACAACTGATATATTGCCCGGCAACCATACCAATCTTGATGCTTCATTGAAATACAGGGCTAATCTTGCTAATGAAAATAATGGCGATTTGTTTATATCTATCCATTGTAACTCTGCTGGCAAAGCACCCGGCGGCTGGTATGAAAGAAGGGTAGTTGGCAAAACACCCTATACAAAAACAGTTAAGAAGGGGAAGAAAACAATTAAACAAACAGCTTACAAGTACGAGTATGATAATGTGTGGGTAGAAAATAAGGCAAAAGGAACTGAAACCTACTTGTGGGCTGTTGGAAAAAATGACGCAAAAATTAATACAGTAGCAAAAAATGATTATTCGGGTGAGATCGACTCTACTTCTACCCTTTCACTCCCCGACCCTTCTGACCCTGCTGAAAAAGTGAGAATGCTTATCTATACACAAAACTTTTTCAGAAAAAGCCTTCAGCTTGCTGAATATGTTCAAGAGGAATTCAAGGATGCAGGAAGAGTAAACAGGGGTGTGAAACAAAGAAATGACAAAGGTATCTGGGTACTGCAGGCCACTGCCATGCCAAGTATCTTGATAGAAATAGGCTTTATATCTAATAAAGAAGAAGAAGCATACATGCTAAGTCCTGAAGGACAAGCCGAAATCGTGGCGAATATTTTTACCGCTTTAAAAAAGTATAAGGAGAAACTGGATGAAAAAGCAGGTAAAAAAGAAGATGATAAGGAAAAGAAGCCATTCTGAACTGACATTCCGTTTGAAAATAATTAGCTAATTTGCTTGATTGAAATAAGCGAAAACATCCAGATGAAAATAAGCAACGAAACAAAAGTCGGTATTCTTACCATAGTTGGTCTTACTATACTTATACTTGGCTTCAATTTTCTGAAAGGAAAAGATCTATTTAAGAAAAGCAAAAAGATCTATGCTGTTTTTAATGACTTAGGTTCATTGTCCAAATCAAATGAAGTAAAGATCAATGGGTATGTGATCGGCAGTGTTTACAGTCTTGATGTACAAGATAAGGACATGACTGGAATTGTGGCAACTATTAACCTGACACAAGATGTTAATATACCTAAAAACTCAAAAGCCCTTATCTCCTCTCCGCTTGTTGGTGCATCGTATATCGTAATTGAAAAAGGAGATTCCAAAGATTTTTTAAACCCCGGTGATACACTATTAACAAGAGTTGATGTTGGGATACTTGATGATGTAAAAGCACAACTTACTCCAACATTGACTAAAGTCCGTGTTACGCTGGATTCATTGAATTCTGTATTTGGCAGCGTAAATGGTTTATTGAACAGTTCAGCTAAAGAAAACTTTCAACAAACTTTAGCTAATCTTAACCGTGCAAGCAGTGCATTAAATGGATTGCTGGATAATCAAACCAGCTCTCTTGCCAAAACTTTGAAAAATGCCGAAGGAATTACAGCAAGCCTGAAAAACAATACGGAGGACATCAGTGCTACAATAAAAAATGCAAAAGCTGCTACTGAAAAATTTGCTGCACTTGAACTACAACCCACAATAGATTCGCTGAATGCGATGATCAGTAACTTAAAGTCTGCAGTTGCAAAGATCACCAGTAATGAAGGTACTATCGGCGCTTTACTGAATGACAGGTCGCTGTACAATAAACTCAATGATGCCATCTTAAGTGCGGAAATTTTGTTGGATGACCTGAGAACCCATCCTAAACGCTACGTTAATTTGTCCATCTTCGGCCGGAAAGATAAAGGCGGAGCATTAACTTCGCCTGTGAAAAAAGACACTCTTCCGAAGTAGTAACATTAATGCGACACACAACTTTTTTTATTGCTTTTTTACTTTCTGGCTTTTTCCTTTTTGCCGGAGCTTTAAATGCACAGATCATTAATCCTGTTTCACCTGTTGAGACTTCACCTTCTGATAGTTTATTATCAGTCGAAATATTACCCGGTGTAAGAAAGTTAGAATTCAGAAAAGTAAACGATTCCACTCAACTCCAGATACTGGCAGGTAATGTAAAACTAAAACAAGGCACTGCTCTTTTCTTCTGCGACAGTTGTGTCATTAACAACAACACAAGAACATTTGAGGCCTGGGGCAATGTGCATATCAATGATGCTGATACGGCAAATATTTATTCAAAACATCTCCGCTATCTTATTGATAAAAAACTAGCTTATCTCGACGGAGGTGTAAGACTTACAGATGGTAAAGGCACACTAACCACCCCTGATCTTGAATATGATATGACGACGGATATCGGCATTTATAAACGTGGTGGTAAGGTTGTAAATAAAAAAACGGTGCTTACAAGCCAGGAAGGTTATTATTACGCCGGACTCAGAGATGTATACTTTAAGAAGAATGTAGAGTTAAAAGACCCGGCATATTATATCAAAACAGATTCCTTGCTCTATAATACGGAATCTCAAACAACAAGATTCATAGCCCAAACTTTTATCAGGGACAGTTCTGGAAGAACCATTGAAACAAAGGAAGGCTATTACAATGTGGCAACAGGTAAAGCCGAGTTTGGCGGAAGGCCCATTATAAAAGATGGTAAACTCACAATTACTGCAAATGTGATCATGAATGATGACAGCCTTGGTATCAGCCAGGCAAGGGGAAATGTGATCATTGTAGATACAGCCCAGCAAACTACCATACTTGCTGGAGAAGTGTATAGGGATAATAAAAATGACCGGATGCTAGCTACCCGTAAGCCACTTATGATAATAAAGCAGGATAATGACTCCATTTATGTAACAGCGGATACATTATTCTCTGCAAGACTAAGCGACCTTGAAGGGAAAAAAGATTCATTAGTTAAAGACACAGTAAAAGGCACTAAAGTAATCAGTGTAAATAATAATAAAGAAGTTAAAGACAGCACCAACCGCTATTTTGAAGCTTATAGGAACGTCAGAATTTTTTCTGACTCGATGCAGGCGGTCAGCGACAGTTTATTCTATTCTTTCAGGGATTCTACATTCCGTTTATACCAGGATCCTATACTTTGGTCAAAAGAAAACCAGATTACCGGAGATACTATTTTTATGTTTACTAAAAACAAAAAAGCAGAGAAGCTTGAAGTGTTTGAAAACAGTTTTATGATAAACCGGCTCGACCCAGAAATCTTTAACCAGGTAAAATCTACCCGATTGGATGGCTATTTCAGAGATGGGTCACTTGATTCAGTAAGAGCAGCCGGCCTAGCAGAAACTATATATTATATACAGGATGAAGACAGTGCATATAGTGGCATTAACGAATCCACCTGTGACATCATTGATATTTATTTTGGTAAAGAAGCTTTACAAAAAGTTGTTTTTCGTAGCAATGTTATCGGCACTATTTGGCCAATACAACAAAAAAAGCCCACAGAAATGAGGCTTACTAACTTTCAATGGCTGGATGATCGTCGGCCAAAAACCAAATATGCATTGTTTGATTAAGTTACAATCCAGAAGTCTCTTAGTAACACTTTTGCATTTCATTTAGACTTCACGGCATTATTTTTCGTTCTACCTATAGCAAAACAATTCACCATGAAAAAAATACTTTTTGTATTGCTCTTTGGCTTCTCCCTTATTTCATTCAGCCAGCTTAATGCACAGGATTATAAAACAGCCTTGGGTGTACGACTCAGTAGTGCCGGCGCACAGATAAACAACTCCATTACACTAAAGCAATTCATCAATGATAAAACAGCTATTGAAGCTTTGTTTTCATTTGGTGACCCAATAGCCCTTGGTGCTTTAGTTGAATTTCATAAACCACTTTCGGCAGAAGGGCTACGATATTTTTATGGTGCAGGTGGTTACATCAGCTTTGTAAAAACATATGATGCTTCTGCTCAAAAAAATGGTACAGACCCAAATTTTGGAGCACAGGGAGTTATCGGGTTAGATTATAAATTTCCTAATATCCCACTGAACCTTTCTCTTGACTGGAAGCCTGAATTGAATATTGTAAACGATATTAATTTCGAAGCCTCAGCAATCGGCTTCACCGCCAGGTTTACATTCGGAAAATAAACTTCCCCCTAATAAAACAATGTATTTGCCCTGCTAGAATCGTTCGAGCAGGGCTTTTCTTTATATCCCCTTGATTTCCACATTCTGCAAAATTTTTCTGGAATCTGCGTTTTTATGCCGGAATTAATATAAATTTATCCAATCAAAACTAACGGATGCTTAAAAAGGAAAGACAAGCCTTTATTCTTCATCAGGTAAATCTTCATAATAAGGTTTTATCTACTTCGCTTTGTGATGAGATAAAAGTATCGGAAGACACCATCCGTAGAGACTTACAGGAACTTGCCGAAGAGGGAAAATTGATCAAAGTACACGGTGGGGCCTTATCTCATTCTTTCAATAAAGTTTATTTCTCAACCAACGGAGGTGTTTACTCCCAGCCTGAAAAAAAAGCTATTGCTCAAAAGGCGGTTGGCCTTATTACGAACGGAATGTTTGTTTTAACAAGTGGTGGTACTACAATCCAGGAACTGGCAAGGTCGCTTCCTCCTCAACTAAAAGCAACATTTATTTCTGGGAGTATTCCGGCAATATTAGAGTACATCAATCACCCGAATATAGAAGTGATTATGATCGGAGACAGAATTTCAAAAAACTCTAAGATAACTGTTGGTTCTGAGGCTATTGCCAAAATAAAACAGATGAAAGTTGATATTTGTTTTTTGGGAACCAATGCAATAGATATTGAGCATGGCATTACTGATAATGATTGGGAGGTGGTGCAGCTAAAGAAGGCCATGATAGAGTCTTCAAAAATGGTGGTTTGCCTGGCAATAGCTGAGAAAATAAACTCGGTTCAACCAATCCGGGTTTGTGGTCTTGATAAAATAGATATGCTCATCACCGAACTGCCAGCTGATGACCCTGTATTGAAACCATATATTGACGCCGGTTTAAAAGTGATTTAGATAATTGATTAAAATTGAAACTGCTTAATTAAAATATAAAAACAAACAACTATGAGAAAAATTCTCCATTTGTTTCTGGCTTTAGTACTCTTCTTTCTACTGCTGCCTCCTTCACTAATGGCACAGGAAAGAACAGTTTCCGGTACTATAGTATCCGAAGACAGCAAGACACCGCTGAGTGGTGTTACCATCCGGGTAAAAGGTACCCGGCGCATCACACAAACTGATGCGAAAGGACAGTTTTCCATAAAGCTAAATCCTGGTGAAACATTACAAGTATCTTATGTTGGCTACCAGTCGCAGGATGTAAATCCAGGTAGCGGTTCTTCAGTAGGTATTACATTAAAAGCTTCTGACAACACCATGGGAGAAGTAGTAGTAACAGCTATGGATATTAAAAGAAATCCCAGGTCGCTTGGCTATTCTGTGCAAAAAGTAGATGGAGAAGAAATTCAGGAAACCCAGAGGGAAAACTTTTTGAACAGCTTACAGGGAAGAGTTGCTGGTTTAACACTTGATCCTACCTCCGGTGTTGCTGGTGCATCTTCTTCAGTTGTATTAAGAGGTTACAACTCTTTATCACTAAGTAATCAACCATTATACGTAGTAGATGGAATCGTAATGGATAACTCTACAGTTAATGAAACTTCTGGTGGTGGTCAAGATATTGGTCTGGCTTCTGACCGGCCAAACAGGAATAATGATTACCAAAACAGAATTGCCGATATAAATCCAAGTGATATTGAAAGTATTACTGTATTAAAAGGTCCCGAAGCAACTGCTTTATACGGTAGTCAGGCTAGTTCAGGAGCTATTTTAATAACAACCAGAAGAGCTAAAACGAACAAATTGGGTATTCAATATGATAATAGTTTCAGATTTCAAAAAGTAACCCGTTGGCCTGAAACACTTGGAGGATACTCTAATGGCATAAATGGTGCTCCGTCAAATGTATTCACTTATT
>CAYVSH010000039.1:0-1252 GCA_964453625.1 uncultured Chitinophaga sp. | reverse complement strand
ACCAGGCACTCAATTATTTGATAATAAAGATCAGTTTTTCAGAACTGGTACAGCACAAACTCATAACCTAGGTGTGGATTTTGGTTTTGGTGAATCTAAATTCAGAGTTTCAGGTAGTTTGTTTGATCAAAAAGGAGTTGTTCCTGAAAATGATTTTAAGAGATACACATTCAGAATTACCAACACTACCAAATTCTGGAAAGGTAAAGTAGAAATAGCCCCTTCTTTTGCTTACACAAAATCAGATAACAACAAAGTATTAAGAAGTGCAGGTGGTTATTTGTTAAGCTTACTTATCTGGCCTGAAACTGATGATATCAGGGATTTTGAAGATGCAAATGGGGATAAACTTGGATTATTTAATGCAAATCCTAACAGCGATTATGATAATCCTCTGTTTAATGTAAAAAAGAACAGGAGTGCTGATGAAACAAGCCGTAAAACTTATTCACTTGGAGTAAATATAAATCCATTCAGTTGGCTTTCATTAAATGGAAGATTTGGATATGATACTTATGATATGGAAGGCTATCAATTTTACCATCCACAATCATTTTATCTTTCAGCCGCTCAAGGCGGAACACTTGACAATTTCTGGAGAAAATATAAAGGGTACAACCATACTATTACAGCAACTGCAAAGAAGAAAATTGGTAAGAATTTGGATCTCCGTTTGATGGGTGGAACAATGTGGCAGGACTATGAAACTTCTATGTTTTCAATATATGGAACGAACATTGTAGACAACGTACAATCAGACGGAAAAATGTATAAGAACGGAGTAGTTGTAACTGATAAGGAATTACAGGCCATTGTTGGAAATTACATGGATAGCGGTATTACGAGAGTGAATACACGTCAAAGACTTCTTCAAAACAATTTTGGAAGATATAATCAGCAAATAATACGTCAGATTGCATATTTCGGCGAATTTGCGGTTAGTTATAAAAACTTTGCTTTCTTCTCCTATACGCATCGTTTCGAAGAGGCATCTACATTACCGGAAAAAAACAGGAGATATAATTATCCGGGTGGAAGTTTGAGCTTAATTATGAGTGATATCTTCCCGTCAATAAAGAAAGGAAACATAATTAGTTACTGGAAACTTCGTTCCTCTCTGGCAGGTACTGCCAGGCTAAATCCGCCTTACTCAACTCAATCAGTATTTGTAAACAACTTTGCCAGTGGTGGTGGATTTTCATATGGATTCTTTAACAACAATGCTGATCTGGAACCAGAAAGACAAAAAACA
>CAYVSH010000038.1:0-22791 GCA_964453625.1 uncultured Chitinophaga sp. | reverse complement strand
AGCCCAGTATTAAAAGTAGTTGTAAATTTTGTTTGCTTCTTGCAATTACTAATTGCAGGTAAAATGAAAAAAGCATTAATGCCAGAATAATTACCAGCAATCCAAAAACTGCTAACCCGGTTACAATACCTTGCAAAATTTGCCGGGAACGACCGAAAGCAGTTTTATCCTTATTTATCCTGTATCCTTTATCTTCCAGGAATTGTAAAAGATCGGCGTTGTTAGCGTCTTTAGTTTTTATAAATATCCTCGAAGCCATTACATCGCTTTCCCCTTCCAGCGTTTTATTAGCCCAGGTTACAAAATTAATGGGTGCCAGTAACGAATTGACCCGGTCTGAAAAGGCAACAATGTTTGCAGTAAAAACCTTTGTGTCAAATTTTCCTTCACAGCGCAGTGTGATATTTACATTAGATGCGGTTGCCGGAGATAGTTGGGGTAATCCATAGCTAGGTGCAAATACATTGTACATTTCAAGAAACTCAGAAGAAAAAATGATAGGTACATTGGTTTGTCCTTCCTGCCAGGTAAAACCAGGCGGAACGGTATCTATAAAACTATTATCTAATGCTTCAATAAATACATCAGAGGCAAAAGGTATCATTTCCCCGGCACTGGCTATTACCTGGAAACGGTTTGGAATAAGTGGCGCAGCGGCATCAATAAATGATTGTTCCTGCATTTCAGCGATCTCTGTCATGCTAAAACGATTATCCTGTCCCATATTATCATTGGTGATAAGTTTGGTGACTGATATATAATCGAACCCATTCTTTCGGATACTTGATTTTTTTAAAAGATGCTGGATATTGATAAACATCTGCAATGAACCCAACAATAACAAAACGCCTATACATAAGCCTATATACGATAACCACCTTGAAGCAACATTGGTGCTTGTTTGCAGTAATGGTTTTATGTTTTTAAATAATGCTGACATTGCTGATCTATAAATGGAATAATTTAGTGTACGGGAAAAAATCAATTCTTTCAAGGTCGGCAAGTATCATGCATGCATTTCTTGCTTTGCATTCCTCCAGCATCAACTCCATTGCTTTTATCGCATTGTTATTATCGAGGTGACTGAATGGTTCGTCCAATAAAAGCAGATCAAAGGGTTGTAATAATGAACGGATGATCGCTACTCGTTGCTGTTCACCATATGAGCAGGTAGAAGCTTTAAACTGTAGTTTGTTTTCAATACCAAGTCTTCGGGCAAACTCATTTATCTTCTCTTTCTTATGATAAGGATTGAGTTGCCTTTTTATTTCAAGGTTTTCCAGAACGGTTAGGTCATAAAATAGTTTCAGGTCCTGGAAAACAATACTGATGTTCATTGTCCGGTATTCGGAAAAGTTCTCCTTGTTGTATTGTCGAATTGATGAGTTTTTAAAATGAATTCCTCCATGGTAATCATTTCTCAAGCCATAAATAAAATGGATCAATGATGTCTTCCCGCTACCAGAGGGGGCGACGATCTTTACCAGATCACCAGCACTAAATGAAATCTCTTTGCCCCATATTTCAGAATTATCCTTACGGGTAGTTTCAAAATAGGTAGGTAACAGGTTTTTTAGTTGTAAAGACATGCTGTAACAATAAAGAAAAACCACAGGGAAACTAAAAGTATACCGCTGTGGTTTTTGTAAAACAATTTCTTTTATTCTTCTTTAGGCTCATCTATAACATCCCAGTCTGAATTTCTTTCCTTTCGTTTTTTCTCTTCTTCTTTCATTTTAGCAGCTATGAATCCGATATATTGATTCAGTTGCTTAAGACTGTTTGTTTTTTTATCTACCATATTTATTTCGGCATAGCTTTCAATACCACCATTGTTAAACTCTCCTCCATAGAAAACAACATCCTGCCAAAACTGTAATGACCGCTCTGCTATTAACATGGCGGCTGTATCTTTAGACATTGTTCCTTTTGCACCATTAATGAAATTTTGAATATTGATATACCCACTCATTGGATGGCCTTTCACCAAATCAATAAAAGCATGTTTGGTAGCAGTGTTACCAAAAGAATGAACAGTTGTTGAGTCGCTCCCAGCAACAAACCATTTGTCAGTTACCACATATGGCATATTTAACTTATCAGCTTCATTACTGCCTTCTTTTTTCATTGTGCTAGTAAGTAAGGCAATCAATTTTTCAAATGCAGGTTTATCTTTTATGGAAGCAGCAAATAGAACTTTTGCATCCGGCTTTTCTTTTTTGTAGGTAAATTCTTCGCCATCGCCAAAGGCTTGTTTTACTTCTTTTGATTCAACTTTAAAATCAGAAACTGAAAGCAAAATATCGCCTTTGTTCGCATTCACAAATTCATCTATGCTGTAATTGCTTTCAGCAAGAAAAATATTTAATAATCCATCCACTCCTAAAGTTGTAATAAATTCTTTTAATCCTGCCGGAGGGTAATTGAAGGAAAAGAAAGCGTCTATATTACCAGCTGGAATTTTTTGTAATAACTCTTCATCTACAGGTTTCGGGCTAAACTTCTTATAAATTGCTTCAAGGTCTTTATTCAAATAGTTTTTAGCTTTTAAAGTAATTTTCCCGTCTTCAAAACTTACTGTACCAGTAGAAATATTATCCTTGAAAAGCATACCAGCCTTAGTGATGGCAAGCATAGCAGGTAAAGCATCTCCGCCTAAAGAACTTGAATTAACCCAGAAATGCATATCTCCTTTAGTTTCTAAAAGGGATGAAAATTTTGAGTTGTTTCCAATACTCTTGCTTTTTTTTAGTTCATAAATTTCTTTGGCAAATATTATGAGGCTGTCACTCGAAAAATTTACTTCTGAATCTTCAGAATCGTAAAAGCCTTTTTTTGTTCCCGGAGCGTTGGATATTATTATTAGCCGGTCTTTTTTCCACGTCAGGATATTATCCTCATTATTGATGATTGCAATATCATCCTTTTTTTCAATGGTTTTATCCTTAATGACCTGTTTTATGAATGTTTCAAATTTAGTTTCATCAGTTAAGTTGCAAATTATAGCTGCATAACCACCACGGCCCTGGTTTTTCATAAATATGTAAGCATCAGACTTTATGTTGAGGCCAGATTCTTCGGGGTTATTCAGAATTTTGATGCCAAGCGAATCTTTGGTCTCTTCCATTGCCAGTTTGAACAATTCACTTTGTTTGATCTCATCCCAGCTAAGCTTGGAATTAAGTGATGCACCATCAATATGCATTACGAATGAGGCATCTTCGGGAACGGGAACATCAGATTTTTTAGAAGAGCAGGATGTTAAAAAAAGAAGGGTTAAGCCAGTCAGCAAAAGGCAAATTGAACGAAGTTTCATACGAATGTTGTTGATTGATTTAATGAAATTGAAAATTGATTAATTGGTCTTGTTTAATTGTTTGTTCTTCTCTTGTTTTCAGGTTTTTTATTTTGCAGGTACCTGTAGTTATTTCTTCTGCACCTATAATTATTACATACCTGATATTTTTCTTTTCCGCATACTTAAATTGCTTTTCAAATTTACTGCTTTCATAACAGATCTCTCCGCTGATACCCTTAGCTCTTAACCGTTGTAATAATTGAAATGAAGTATTGGCTTCTTGTACTCCAAGGTTAAAGAATAGAACAGTAGAGCCGGTATCTACATCTTCCGGAAACAAGTTTAATTCTTCCATTACATCATATATTCTATCCACGCCAAAAGAAATGCCTACACCGGGGATATTGGGAACACCGAACAAACCGGTAAGGTCATCATACCTGCCACCTCCTCCGATGCTTCCGATTTTTACAGACGGAGGAGCTGCTACTTCAAAAATAACCCCTGTATAATAGTTCAATCCACGGGCAAGGGTGAAGTCAATAACCAGTGGTGAAAACTCTGATGGAAGTGGGGAGTTGATAATAAACTCCAATTCTTCCAATCCCTTTTTGCCGTTTTCATTATTCCCTAACAGTTCTTTTAATTGTGTCAGCTTTTCTGAATTATTGCCATCAATTCCCAAATACTTTTCAATGATACTGATTTGATTAGCTGACAAACCTCTTTCATTTAATTCAACTTTCACTTTTTCTAATCCTATTTTATCCAGTTTGTCAATTGCAACAGTAATGGCGGTCATCTTTTCAGCTCCTCCACATATTTCGGCGAGTGCATTCAATATTTTCCGGTGATTGATCTTTACCAGGTAACCCTTCAGTCCAAGTTTTGAAAATACCTGGTGATAGATATTCGCCAGTTCCAATTCATTCAACAAGGAGTTACTTCCCACCACATCTGCATCACATTGATAAAATTCACGGTATCTACCTTTTTGTGGCCGGTCAGCTCTCCACACCGGTTGTACCTGGTAGCGTTTAAAGGGAAAAGTCAATTGATTATGATTCATTGCTACATAACGGGCAAATGGAATAGTGAGATCATATTTTAAAGCTCTTTCAGTGATTCCATTTACATTTTTTCCGGTTAACACTTTTTCAAAATCTTCCCTTACTTGTTTTTCTTTTTCTTTATTATCAAGACCGTTATTTAAGATCTTAAAGATCAGTTTATCTCCTTCTTCACCATATTTTCCCATTAAGGTGTCAAGGTTTTCCATTGCCGGGGTTTCCAGCGGCTGAAAGCCATATAACTCAAATACGTTTCTTATTGTATTCAGGATATAATTTCTCTTACGAACAACTTCCGGTCCGAAATCCCTTGTTCCTTGTGGCAAAGACGGTTTATTCATTATTTATGGGTTGCTTGTATTTTTTTGCTGGTACTGTAATTCTCAATTATCCGGTCACATGTCTTATTTATCATTTCATAAACTTCATAATACCCTTCTTCACCTCCGTAATAAGGGTCTGGTACGTCAAGATTTTTACCGGGATATAACTCATTTAGTAGCAGATCAACTTTACTTGCATCAAATTTATTTGTTGCAATGCGTTTTATTTCTTCTAATACATCTTCTGCAAGGGCATATATTTTATCGTACACTGTAAAATCATCAGGTGAAAACCTTCTGGCCCTTTGGGAACTTATATCTATGCCATTCAGTTTAGCAATCTTTTGTGAAAAACGATGTGGCGGTTCACCAGTATGATAACTATTGGTGCCGGCACTTTCCACACTCCATTTCAGCCCTGCTTTAAATGCTTTATCCTGCAATATCCCCTCTGCCAGCGGACTCCGGCATATATTTCCCAGGCACACCATTAAAATTTTCATGCAGCAAATATAATCATGTGTTTATACAAAAAGGGTGTAAAGGTAACCTTGGATAAAGAGTTATGAACTTGTGGATTTACACTAAAATCGCATCAGATTAACGGAGAATGATTTTTGATTTGAAAACGCTAAAATCAATCAGGATGAAAATACTTATCAATTATTATAAAATAATGAAATTAGCATAGCCAGAAATTTTCAGAGAAATGAGAGCAATGCTTTTGTTTGAAAATGAGGAGTTAACAAGCAAAATATCAAAAACATTGGTAACAGATTTAATTTATAGAATAATCACAAGAGTAAAATATCGTCAATCTGTAATATTTATCAAGGCTGGAGAATAAAAATTCAATATTTTGCTGTTCCTTAAATAATGCAATACGATGCTGGAAGAATATGAAAGGCAGAAAAGGAAAAGACTAGCGAATATGAGATCCATGATGGATTTCGGAATGGGGTTTCTTATATTGGTTATAGGTTTGTTTTTCTTCTTCCGAGATAAATTTGGAAATATTCCTTTGAATGAGCGGTTCCCACCAGATACAATTGATAAGATTTTCGGCGGATTTTGTATTCTTTATGGTACATGGCGTATTTATCGGGGATACCAGAAGAAATATTTTAAATGAATCTGTACCAAACTATGAAGCAGACATATTTTATTATTGCAGTTACAGTTCTTTTCAATATTGGCTGTAAATCCTACAAAGAACAAGAGGATAAGCTTCCGGATACACCATACAGGGGTAAAATATATGTTAGTGCGGATGAAACATTCAAACCCATAATTGATGAACATGTCCAGGTATATGAATCAAATAATCCCGGTACAAAGACTATAAAGCAGAAGCGGAGTGTTTTGCTGATTTGTTTACTGATTCCATCAGGATGGTTATTGCAACAAGAAGATTTTCTGTAGATGAAAGAGATATTATTATTGATTCGCTTGGAATAGGGCCAAAAAGTATGGTAGTCGCAAGAGATGGTATTTCTCTGATTGTTCATCCTTCAATGACAGATACATTATTAACCATGAAGAATGTTAAAGAAATTCTTACAGGAAAGTTTAAGAAAAAATTAATTCCTGTTTTTGACGGTGTAAAAGCAACCAGTACAGTACGTTTTATCATCGATTCAGTACTGCGGGGAGATTCATTAACACCGGAAGCAATGGCTGCCCGCAGCAGCGAAGGAGTAATAGATTATGTCTCAAAGAACACTGGAGTGATTGGTTTTATAGGAGTAAGCTGGATAGGAAACCCGGAAGATGAAACACAATTAAGTTTTTTGAAAAAAGTAAGAGTTGTTAATATTGAAAGCACAGATAAGCCCGGTTCATATATTAAGGCATACCAGGCAAACATTTATGCAAAACGATATCCTATGGTACGGGATTTGGTTTATATACTGAAAGAGAATTACAGGGGCTTAGGTACAGGGTTTGCGAATTTTATGAGCGGAGAGATCGGGCAGATTGTTTTTAAAAGGGCATACCTGGCTCCGGCACAAAAAGATCTTAGAATAAGACCTGTAAGACTTAAAGAGTAAAAATTGATCATGGTTATATTTACAAACTAAAAAAAGAAGAAGAAATGAAGAAAACCACAATTACATTTTTAGTTTCCTGCTTACTGATGGTAACGGAGCTAATGGCGCAGAGTATTCAGGAAGGTGTAAACCACCTGAACTCTGGAAGAACAAAAAGTGCAATCGGTGTTTTTGAAAAAATGCTGGAAGTTAATCCCAATAGTATTGAGGCAGCTTATTGGCTGGGTCAATCTTATCTTGAAATGGATGAGATTGCAGGTACCAGGATTAAAAAGGCGAAAGATCTGTATCAAAAAACGGTGCAGACCAGTGCTAATGCGCCATTAATTATGGTTGGATTAGGTCATGTTGACCTTCTTGAGAATAAAACTAGTGATGCCCGCCAAAAATTTGAAACAGCACTTACAATGACAAAGGGTAAAAAAGGCGATGATCCTGATATTGTAACGGCCGTGGCCAGGGCTAACGTGGATGCAAAATCAGGCGATTATCATTATGCTATTCAAAAGATTGAAGCAATTATTGAGAAAAATGAAAAGAATGTAGACCTTTTGCTTCAGTTAGGTAATGCTCACCGGAAAGCAAAACCAGGTGAAGGTGGTGGCGAGGCATATAAGGCCTACAAAAAGATACTTGAAATTAATCCTGCTTACTCAATTGCAAATTTAAGACTTGCCAAATTGTTTGAATCTCAAAAGAACTGGGAATTGGTGCTGCAATATTTGAATGATGCGGTTGCCAAAGACCCAAAATTTACAATCGGGTATTACGAATTGTTTTATTATTATTTTCTCAGGGGAAAGTTTTCTGAGGCTGAAGATGAGCTTAAAAAATACATCGCAAGCAAAGCTCCTGATACTGAAATTGCTGATGAATATTTATATGCACAGCTTTGCTGGGCTAGAAAAGATTTTGATTGTGCAATCACCAAAGCTGAAGCGGTTGTAAGTGCTCTTGGTGAGAACACAAAGCCCAAAATCTATAGACTACTGGCCGATGCAGCACTACAAAAATCAGATTTCCAAAAAGCAAAAAAATATAGCGATCTGTTCTTTGAGAAAAAAAATCCTGAAGATGTGATCCTTCCTGACTTCGAAACCAGGGCTTCCATTCTATCAAAGTTGAATAGCGGGGAAGAAATGATTTTCAAAACGTATATAGATGGAGTTGCAATTGACACAACTGAAGAAGCTAAAGTAGGATTTCTGAAAAATGCTTCAACGTATTTTAAAGAAAACAAAATGAGGGATAAAGAGGCTAAGATCATTCAAAAGATAATCGAGATTAAGAGCAAGCCGATCATTAACGATTATTTCGACCTGGTGCTGGCCTACTATTTTAATCAAAGCCACACTAAGTCAAGAGATGTTTCTTTGGTTATCATACAGAAATTCCCAGACCAGGTATATGGATACGATATGGCATTTAAAAATGCGATTGTAATGGATACAGTAAAGAAAGACAGTATTGCTGTTCCTGATGCTTTGAAACTATACGAATTTGCTAAGTCCGACACAGCTAAATACAGGACTAATTATATTAATGCAGTCAGGTTTCTAGCAGCTTACTATATCAATGAAGCGAAAGACAAGGAAAAGTCTCTGGAGTTCTTCAAGAAATGGCAGGAAGTAGATGCGGCTAACGCTGCAACGATTCAGGGTTATATAGACCAGATTGAAAAGATGCCCGATCCAAAGCCATCAGGACAAAAAGGAGCTTCATCCAAACCGGGAGGACCATCGCCGGGTAGAAAAGCACCTTAATAAAAAAATTCCCTTTGAAAAGTGCGAAGGAAGTATAAACTCGGTTTTCTTCTTTTCAATGTAAAATCCCTGCTGAATTAGTGGGGGTTTTGCTTTTTATACATTAATTAAGGGTTATGGATAATTACAAATTTAGCCGCAAACTATTCTTCCTTTTCCCTTCAATCTCAAGGTATTTTCAGGTGGTAGCCTTATTTTTGCCGTCAGAAGAAAACTATGATTCATTTATTGCAAACCAGTTTGAACAGTGCAGATGCGAGTTCTTACCTGCCTGTGGGTGTCCAGGTCCTGATAGCTGTTGGATTAGTAGCATTCTTAATGTTTGCAACTCATATGCTGGGGCCTAAAAGAAAGACTTCCGATAAGCTACAGAATTTTGCCAGCGGTATTGAATCACATGGCGATGCCCGCCAGCCAATGGCCATTAAATACTTCCTTACTGCAATATTGTTTGTTTTGTTTGATGTGGAAGTTATTTTCTTTTATCCTTATGCAATAAATTTCAAAGGTCTGGGTTGGGATGGTTTTTGGGCTGTTTTAATGTTTGTAGGTTTCTTCCTTTGTGGATTTATATATATAGTAAAGAAAGGTGCATTGAAGTGGGAAGACTAATAATGTTGAAAAATTGAATATTTAATATTGCCTAATTTGAACTCTCAAATACAGAAGATGTTATAAATATTAGATTTTCAATCAAAAAAACGTAAAAAGACATGGCTCGTCCTGTATCATATAATATTAAGCAAAAGCCGCTGGAAGCCGATATCAGTATGGCAGAAATGCCTGAAGGGAGCATGGGTGAAGGGTTTTTTGCTACCCGGTTAAATAATGTAATTGGATTAGCAAGAAAAAATTCAATCTGGCCGCTTCCGTTTGCAACATCCTGCTGCGGAATTGAATTTATGGCCACCATGGGCTCTCATTATGACCTGGCCCGGTTTGGTTCTGAACGGGTTGGTTTTTCTCCCCGCCAATGTGATTTGTTGATGGTAATGGGAACCATTGCAAAAAAAATGGGACCAGTAGTGAAACAGGTTTATTTGCAAATGGCAGAACCCCGCTGGGTAATTGCAGTAGGTGCTTGTGCAAGCAGCGGTGGTATTTTTGATACATACAGTGTGCTGCAGGGAATAGACCAGGTGGTGCCGGTGGATGTATATGTGCCCGGTTGTCCTCCAAGACCAGAAGCCATCATTGATGGTGTGATGAGGATACAGGACCTTGTAGGTAAAGAAAGTTTAAGAAGAAGAAATGGCGAACAGTACAAAGCACTGTTAGATAGTTACGGAATACAATAGGCAATGTGCCGATTTGAAAATTTGAAAATGTCCAATGGCATTAACGAACGAAACGATAAAGAATAGATTAATAGAAAAGTTTGGCGAACAGGTTTCAGGTTTTGAAGAACCCTATGGCCTGTTGACATTTGAGGCACCCAAGGATCTTAACCTGAAGGTGCTTAATTTTTTATACGATGATGAAGAATTAAAATTCAGGTTTCTGACCACACTTTGTGCAGTTCATTATCCTGAAAATAAAGGAAAGGAATTGGCGGTTGTTTATCATTTGCACAACCTGGAAGATAATATTCGCATACGTTTTAAGATATATACAGACATCAATCAGCCGGATATATATACAGCTACCGGATTATTTTCTGCTGCCAACTGGCTGGAAAGAGAGTCGTATGACTTTTATGGGGTGAACTTTGTTGGTCATCCGAATCTGAAAAGAATTTTGAATGTGGAAGAAATGGACTATTTCCCGATGAGAAAGGAATTTCCATTGGAAGATCAAAGCAGGATTGATAAAGATGATGAGATGTTTGGCAGGGGATGATTGCTAATTATCAAATTAATAAATGTCAGAACAACATATCAAATTACCGGAAGGCTCAATAGAGAAGACAACGACCACACTGAACCTGGGGCCAACTCATCCTGCTACGCATGGTGTAATGCAGAATGTATTGGAACTGGATGGTGAAAGAATTGTTTCTACCGAACAAACTATCGGCTACATACACAGGGCCTTTGAAAAGATTGCAGAAAGAAAACCGTTATACCAGATCACTACGTTGACGGACAGGATGAATTACTGTTCTTCCCCTATCAATAATATGGGCTGGCACCTAACCTGCGAAAAGTTACTGGGAGTAAAGACACCGAAAAGGGTTGACTATCTGCGGGTGATTATTATGGAGCTCTCAAGGATCTCTGACCATCTGATCTGCAACTCCATTGTAGGGGTAGATGCTGGTGCTTACACCGGATTTTTATATGTGATGCAATACCGTGAACTGATTTACGAAATATATGAAGAGGTGTGTGGTGCAAGATTGACCACCAACATGGGTCGTATTGGTGGTTTTGAAAGAAATTTCAACAACATAGCGTTTGAAAAAATAGAAAAATTTTTAAGGGAATATCCGAAAGTGCTGAAAGAGTTTGAAAACCTTTTTCAACGTAACAGGATATTTATGGAACGTACAAAAGGTTCTGGAGCCATCAGTGCAGAAAGAGCATTGAATTATGGATTTACAGGCCCCAATCTTCGTGCAGCCGGGGTTGATTATGATGTAAGAGTGCATAACCCATATAGCAGTTACGAGGATTTTCAATTTAATATACCTGTTGGTACTACCGGGGATAATTATGACCGATGGCTGGTGAGGGAACAGGAGATGTGGCAAAGTCTGAGCATTATTGAACAGGCTTATCAAAAAGTGCAGGAGTTTAAAGGTGCAGAAGCTGATGTTTTTCATGCTGATGTACCAGAATATTATTTACCGGAAAAACCGGATGTTTATACCAAAATGGAAGCATTAATCTATCACTTTAAAATTGTTATGGGTGAAGTGGAAATGCCGGTTGGTGAAGTATATAATGCTGTGGAAGGAGGTAATGGCGAACTTGGTTTTTATCTGATCAGTGATGGTGGCAGAACTCCATACCGTTTGCATTTCAGAAGACCATGTTTTATTTATTACCAGGCTTATGAAGAACTAATAAAAGGCTCTATGCTGAGTGATGCAATTATGACCATGAGCAGTTTGAACCTGATAGCAGGAGAATTGGACGCTTAACTATTAATAAGTGATTTGAGTAATGAAATTTTCTGACGAAAAATTACAAGAAGTTCAAAGGATAATTAATTTTTATCCGGAAGGGAAACAGAAAAGTGCTGTCATTCCTGTATTGCATCTGGCACAGCAGGAGTTTGGTGGTTGGTTGAGTTCTGAAACAATGGACTATGTGGCTTCTTTGCTGCAACTGGAGCCGATAGAAGTGTATGAAGTGGCTACTTTCTACAGTATGTACAATTTAAAGCCGGTTGGTAAATATATGTTTGAGGTTTGCCAGACAGGACCTTGTATGATCAATGGCAGCGATGATATTGTGAAATACATCTATGAGAAACTGGGTATTAAACCTGGAGAAACTTCTGAAGATGGAATGTTTACATTAAAAACTGTGGAGTGCCTGGGAGCCTGTGGCTACGCACCGATGATGCAGTTGGGAAAAAATTACCGGGAGCACTTGACAAAAGAAAAAGTGGATGCGATAATTGATGAGTGCAGAAATAACGCAGCGGCTAAAAACTAAAGATTGAAGAAGTTAATAGTCATAGTTCTTTTAATAAATGCATTTTTTATAAATGCACAAACTGATGAAGCAAAGCTGACAACAACTATAAAGGAATTTCACCAGGCGTTGGTTAATAAGAATACAGTTTCTATTAACCAGCAAACCGATAAGGCACTGAGTTACGGACATAGTAACGGTTGGATAGAAACAAAAAATGAATTGATCAAAAACCTGGAAACAGGATACCTCAGTTATAAGAGTATAAAGGAAGATAGCCTGCAGATAACGATGAATGGCAATATGGCAAATGCCAGGTTTATTGGAGATTACGAGGTTTCATTGAATGGCGGAAACATGGCGGTCTATCATTTAAAGGTGCTGGAAGTATGGGTGAAAAAAGGAAACCGATGGATTTTGTTTGCGAGGCAGGCAGTAAAATAAAAAATGTTAATGCTGTTAGATAATTTCTGATAGCTTTTCTAGATATGGGACGAAAATTATTATTAGAAAAAGCACATGTAGAAAACATCAGGTTCTTTGATGTTTATCGTCGTGAAGGTGGTTACCGTAGTGTAGAGAAGGCGTTGAAGTCAATGAGTCCCGATGCGGTAACAGAAGAAGTAAAGAAAAGCGGACTTCGTGGCCGTGGTGGTGCCGGGTTTCCAACAGGTATGAAATGGAGTTTTCTTGCCAAGCCTGAAGGTGTGCCCCGTTACCTCGTTGTGAATGCAGATGAGTCTGAACCGGGAACATTTAAAGACAGGTACCTGATGGAATTCATTCCGCATATTTTAATTGAGGGAATGATCACTTCTTCTTATGCATTAGGAGCAAACCGTTCTTATATATATATCCGGGGTGAATATGCATGGATCGTAGATATTTTGGAGCAGGCCATACAAGAAGCAAAGAACAATGGTTTCCTTGGAAAGAACATATTAGGAACGGGTTACGATCTGGAAATATATGTGCAACGTGGGGCCGGGGCTTATATCTGTGGTGAAGAAACTGCATTGCTTGAATCACTGGAAGGGAAAAGAGGTAATCCAAGGATCAAACCTCCGTTTCCGGCAGTAAAAGGTTTGTGGGGTTGCCCGACAGTAGTGAATAATGTGGAGACAATAGCTGCAGTAGTACCAATTATCAATGATGGTGGAGATGAATATGCAAAGATTGGTATAGATAAATCAACAGGAACAAAACTTATTTCGGCATGTGGTAATATTAAGAAGCAAGGTGTATATGAGATTGACATGACCATTTCAGTAGAAGAGTTTATTTACAGCGATGAATACTGTGGTGGTATTGCCAACGGAAGAAAATTAAAAGCCTGTATTCCCGGCGGTTCTTCTGTTCCAATTTTACCAGCAAATCTTTTGCTTACAACTGCAAAGGGTGAGAAAAGAATGATGACCTATGAAAGCCTTGCTGATGGAGGTTTTGCAACAGGTTCCATGATGGGTTCAGGTGGATTCATTGTACTGGATGATACGCAATGTATAGTAAAGCATACATATACACTGGCAAGGTTCTATCGCCATGAAAGTTGCGGACAATGTTCACCTTGCCGGGAAGGAACCGGCTGGATGGAAAAAATATTATTGAATATAGAGAACGGAAAAGGAAAGATGAGTGATATTGATTTGTTGTGGGATATTCAACGAAAAATAGAAGGGAATACTATATGTCCGTTGGGTGATGCGGCAGCATGGCCTGTTGCAGCAGCTATCCGGCATTTCAGAGATGAATTTGAGTGGCATGTAAATAATCCCGATGATTGTTTACGTAAGAATTATGGGTTGGCTGGATATGCTGATCCGATTTATGTTCCAACACCGGCTTAAAAAGATTGAACGTATTGTAATATGGCTGAAGAAGTAAAAAATAATGCATCGGAAACTTTTAAGGTAACCATTGACAATATTACTATTGACGTGGTACCCGGTACTACTATCCTCAATGCTGCACGGCAAATAGGAGGTGATGTAACTCCGCCTGCTATGTGTTATTACAGCAAGTTGGAAGGCAGTGGCGGTAAATGCCGTACTTGTTTGGTAGAAGTGGCACAAGGTTCTGAAAAAGATCCAAGGCCAATGCCAAAACTGATGGCCAGCTGCCGCACAACGGTTATGGATGGCATGGTAGTTAAAAACATTACCAGCGAAAGAGTACAGGAAGCAAGGGAAGGTGTTGTAGAATTTCTTTTATTGAATCACCCATTGGATTGTCCGATCTGCGATCAGGCGGGTGAATGTCATTTGCAGGATCTGGGATATGATCATGGTAAGGAAGGTACCCGTTATGAATTTAAAAGAAGAACATTCGATAAAGAAGATATAGGGCCTTATATACAATTACACATGACAAGGTGCATACTTTGTTATCGCTGTACATATGTGGCAGATCAGCTTACAGATAAAAGAGTGCATGGCGTATTGGACAGGGGAGATCATGCAGAAATATCTACATACATTTCCAAAGCAATTGATAATGACTTTAGCGGAAACATGATCGATGTTTGCCCGGTAGGTGCATTAACTGATAAAACATTTCGCTTTAAGAACAGAGTGTGGTTTACAAAACCTGTAGATGCTCACCGTGACTGTTCAACATGCTGCGGTAAAGTAACATTATGGAACCGTGGTGATGAAGTGCTGAGAGTAACTGCCCGTAAAGATGAATGGGGTGAAGTGCAGAGTTATGAAGGTAAACCCGGCTGGATCTGCAACACCTGTCGTTTTGATAAAAAGAATACCAGTGATTGGGTTATTGAAGGAGTTACCAATATCAGTCGGCATTCTGTCATTGCACAGAACAAGTACAAGCAATTGGTAATGCCGAAAGAAACTGTTGCCGAAGTAATGGGTGGCCGAGAACCTAAATTACTGATGGATATTCATAATGTAAGTGGTGTGAATGATCCTTCTATTGATTTGAGTTTGATTGAAGGGCCGGCAACCAGTAAAACATTTGAAAAGAAAGATCAATAATAATAGAAATGTATTTATTGTCATTAGACTTGTGGTTTATTCTTGAAAAAGCATTGCTGATAGGCGGTATTATCGGTCTCTCCTTCTTTATTGCTATGTACACAACTTATGCAGAAAGAAAAGTGGCAGCATGGCTGCAGGATCGTCGTGGGCCTAACAGAGCTGGGCCTTTTGGAATTTTTCAACCGCTGGCTGATGGAGGAAAACTATTTTTCAAAGAAGAGATCATCCCATTAGCATCTAATAAATTTCTCTTTGTATTAGGTCCTGCTATGGCAATGATTACTGCATTAGTGGCAAGCACTGTGATTCCTTGGGCAGCACCTTTTGTTACTAAGGGGGGGCATGTAATACCATTGCAGGTGGCTGATGTTGACATGGGGATATTATTAGTGTTCAGTATTGTAAGTGTGGGTGTGTATGGGATCATGATTGGCGGTTGGGCATCTAACAATAAATTTTCATTAATGGCTGCTATCCGCGGTGCTTCGCAGATGGTATCTTACGAATTGCCAATGGGAATGGCATTGATCGCTGTATTATTTATGACGGGTTCATTAAAAATGAGTGAGATTGTTACCGTGCAAATGCAGAATGGCTGGAATGTGATCTATCAGCCACTTGGCTTCATCATTTTCTTTATCTGTGCATTGGCTGAATGTAACAGAACGCCATTTGACCTGCCTGAAGCAGAGAATGAACTGAACTTTGGTTATCACCAGGAATACTCTTCCATGAAACTGGGCTTTTACTTGTTTGCTGAATACATAAATATGTTTATCAGCAGTGCTATCATGGCAACTGTATTCTTAGGCGGTTATGATATTCCTTTTGTGAATGAGGCATCATGGGGATTGAGTTCTTTCTGGATGACATTTATAAGTTTTAGTGTGCTGATGACAAAGGTTTGTTTCTTCCTTTTTGTATTCTTATGGATACGATGGACCATACCCCGTTTCCGGTTTGACCAATTGATGGACCTGGGATGGAAGAAATTAATTCCATTGGCGTTGATTAATATGGTGATTACTGCTGCTGTTATGTTGTGGTTGAACAGGTAGAAATAGATGATTAGCATTACAGAACGATGAAGAGTGCGACGCAACAGACGATGATTGAAATACATAAAGCTGGGCACATAAATATATATTTGCGAAAATTTTAAATTCCATAACGGAATCAAGAAATGCAATTAACGAACAGATCAAAACAGGTGGACCGCAGCCCGATGACTTTCCTGGAGAGTATTTATCTCTGGAATATTATGAAGGGCATGGGAATTACTATAAAACACCTTTTTAAAAAGAAGGCAACCATTAATTATCCTGAGCAGAAGAGGAGTTTTTCCAAAGTGTTCAGGGGATTGCATGTGTTGAACAGGGATGCCGAGGGAAGAGAGAATTGTACAGCATGCGGATTATGTGCTGTGGCCTGTCCGGCAGAAGCCATTACAATGGAGGGGGCAGAAAGGTTGCCGGGGGAAGAACATTTATACAGGGAAGAGAAATATGCAGCGAAGTATGAGATCAATATGCTACGGTGTATTTTTTGTGGATTGTGTGAAGAGGCATGTCCGAAGGATGCCATTTATTTATCTGAAACATTTGCACCGGCAAATTACAATCGTAAAGGTTTTATTTATAAGAAAGACGATCTGCTGATCCCACACCCGATACATGAAAAAGAGGCATATGAAAAAGCAAAGGGTGGAAGAGTAGTAATTAATAAGAAAGACTAACGGCTAAAGAGAAATGAGCATTACGCAAATATTATTCTGGTTTCTTTCAATAGTAGCAATCTTCAGTGCACTGATGGTTATCAGCAGCAAGAACCCTGTACACAGTGTATTGTGGCTGATACTAACCTTCTTTTCAATTTCAGGTCATTATATATTATTGAATGCTCAATTTCTGGCCATTGTAAATATAATTGTATATGCCGGGGCCATTATGGTATTGTTCCTGTTTGTGATCATGCTGATGAACCTGAACAAGGAAACAGAACCGCAAAAACATAAATGGCTTAAGATTGCAGGAGCTATTGCAGGAGGTGCTTTATTATTGGTTTTAGTGGCTGCTTTGAAAGATACTGATTTAAAACAACAGCAGGCTTTAGTAAATACCGGAGGAATAGGTTTGATCAAAAATTTAGGTAAAGAATTGTTTACAACATATGTAGTGCCGTTTGAGATAAGCAGTGTGTTGTTTTTGAGTGCTATGGTTGGTGCAGTAGTGATTGGAAAAAAAGAATGATGAGAAAGCTATTAGTTTATTGTTAATAGCTCAAAGTTTTATATATGCCGATTAATTATTACATATTTCTGTCACTTGCTTTGTTCTGCATCGGAATTGTGGGTGTGCTTACCCGTCGCAATGCGATCATTATATTTATGTGTATAGAACTGATGCTGAATGCGGTGAACTTATTGCTGGTTGCTTTTTCAAAAATGCATCATAATGCTGCTTTGCTGGCTGGTGATGCCACAACAACGGCAGGCACGGACGGACAGTTATTTGTATTCTTTATTATGGTTGTTGCAGCTGCCGAGGTAAGTGTAGGGCTGGCGATCATTGTAATGATGTATAGAAATATTCATTCGGTGGATGTGAATTTTTTGAACAGGTTAAAGCATTAATGAACGTATAGGATAAGATTATGCAGAATGCATTACAAATAGTTTATTTGATTCCTTTGTTGCCTTTGATAGGTTTTCTGATCAATGGACTTGGAAGAAAGCAATTATCAAAATCAATGATAACCTTTGTTGGTTGTGGTACCTTGCTTATTTCATTTGCGTTGAGTATTTGGGTTTTCATGCAGGTAAAGGGAGGAAATGTTCATACAGCACATTATTTCGATTTTATCTCAATAAAAAACCTGAAGATTCCCTTTTCATTTAAGATTGATCAGTTATCTGCTTTATTTCTGTTAATAATAACAGGAGTTGGTTTTTTGATACATGTATATTCTTCTTCTTACATGCATGAAGAAAAGACTGAGCATTTTGGAAGATATTTTTCTTATCTCAACCTGTTCATCTTTTCTATGCTGCTGCTGGTGATGGGAGCCAACTTTGTAGTAATGTTCATTGGTTGGGAAGGCGTCGGACTTTGTTCCTATTTGTTAATCGGTTACTGGTTCAAGAAGCATGAATACAATAAAGCGGCCAGTAAAGCCTTTATCATGAACCGTATCGGTGACCTTGCTTTTTTGATTGCCATATTCTGGCTGATCGCCAAACTGGGTACGGTTTCGTTTGATGAAGTGTTTACAGCAGCTAATCTTTCTAAACTGAAAACTTTTGATATAACTACGATCACTTTATTATTATTTGTAGGCGCTACGGGTAAAAGTGCACAGATACCTTTATATACCTGGTTGCCTGATGCCATGGCTGGCCCCACACCTGTGTCTGCTTTGATACATGCGGCTACCATGGTTACAGCCGGCATTTATATGATTGCCCGGAGTAATGCATTGTATTCCTTAGCACCTTTTACTTCAGATATTATTGCTTATATAGGTTTGGCAACTGCGTTATTGGCTGCAACTATTGCTTTGAAGCAAAATGATATTAAAAAGGTATTAGCTTATTCCACGGTCAGCCAGTTAGGATTTATGTTCCTGGCTTTAGGTTGTGGTGCATATACCGCTGCTGTATTTCATGTTATGACACATGCATTTTTTAAAGCATTGTTATTCCTTGGAAGTGGTAGTGTGATACATGCTATGAGTGGTGAACAGGACATAAGAAACATGGGCGGATTGAGTAAGAAACTAAGGATCACTTTTATTACTTTTCTGGTCGGATGTATAGCTATCGCAGGTATTCCTCCTTTTAGTGGATTCTTTTCAAAGGATGCAATTCTTTTAAGTGCATTTATAAAAAATCCGGTTCTGTATGGTATTGCATTGTTTGCAGCTTTACTTACAGCATTTTATATGTTCCGTTTATTGTTCATCACCTTTACCGGTAAATTCAGAGGTACAGATGATCAGGCCCATCATCTGCATGAAAGCCCTGCTGCTATGACAATCCCATTAATTGTTTTGGCTGTGCTTTCAATTATTGGCGGATTCGTGGGTATACCCGAAGTGTTTGTTCACGGTGGCGATAAGTTGGGAGCATTTTTATCTCCTGTAATTACTGAACATGAACATCATGTTTCTCATTCTACAGAGTATATGCTGATGGGTTTATCAACCGGGCTGGTTATTCTTATGATCATATTTGCCTGGATCAAATTCAGGAACTACCAAAGAAGTGAAGCCACAGGATTTGGAAAAGTGCTGGAGAACAAATGGTATGTAGATGAATTGTATGATGCTGCTATCGTTAATCCGATAAAAAAGATTGGAACTTTTTTAAGCCAGGTGTTTGATAAAAATATCGTTGATGGTATTGTAAATGGCGCCGGAAAGTTTGTACAATATAGCAGCCGGCAATTACGGCTATTGCAAAGCGGACAAGCCGGTAACTATATATTATTAATGGTTGCCAGCATGGTGTTGATTTTTTTTATTCAGTTTTTTTTAAGAAAATAATTTAGTTGTAAGCATCAATCATGATTTCACTTTTACTCATATTAATTCCTTTACTGGCCGGCTTTGCTGCTTTTTTTATTAAGGAAGATAAGTTGGTTCGAACCTGGGCTTTACTTACATCTATTGGAACATTGGCAGTATCGGTATTGGCTTTGTGTTGTATGAAAGATGCTAAGTATCTTGAATATCATTGTGAGTGGCTCCCTTCACTTGGTACTTCTTTTTCATTGAAAATGGATGGTGTGTCGCAGCTGCTTTGTTTATTAAATACAATTGCTTACCCCATTGTCTTTATTGCAGGTTGGAAAACACCGTATAAAAATGCAAAGAACTTTTTCGCTTTAATGTTACTGGCACAGGCAGGCATAATGGGTGTATTTCTGGCAACCGATGCGCTGGTATTTTATTTCTTCTGGGAGCTGGCATTAATACCTATGTATTTTCTTTGTTCTCAGTGGGGAGGCGAAAAAAGAATTGCAGTTACTTTCAAATTCTTCATCTATACTTTTATTGGTTCGCTGTTCATGCTGATCGGTATATTGTATTTGTATGGACAAACACCCGATCATTCATTCAGTATTGATTCTTTTTTGAAACTAAAACTTACTGATAAGCAACAAGGACTTGTTTTCTGGCTGATGTTTGTTGCATTTGCTGTTAAGATGCCAATATTCCCATTACATACATGGCAGCCTGATACATACGAACAGGCTCCCACTTCAACAACAATGATTTTAAGTGGTGTAATGGTAAAAATGGGTGTGTTTGGATTGATCCGCTGGTTGTTTCCGGTTTTAACAGTCGCATCGTTTAGCTGGGGCGATTTTATCTCCATACTTGCAATTGCCGGAATGGTCTATGCTTCATTGATAGCTTTACGACAAGATGACCTTAAAAGACTAGTGGCTTACTCATCTATTGCTCATATCGGGCTGTTATGTGTAGGCATGTTTACACAAAATACAAGTGGCTTGCAAGGTGTCATGATTCAAATGTTCAGCCACGGTATCAATATAGTAGGACTATGGATAATTGTTGACTGGATTGAACGACATACAGGCACTCGTAAAATGTCCGAACTTGGAGGCCTGGCACAAAAAGCCCCGGTTCTTACTATTTTCTTTGTAATAATAGCACTTGCCAATATTGCACTTCCTTTAACTAATGCATTTGTAGGTGAGTTTTTAATATTCAATGGTATCCTAAGTTCCTTTACTAAATACTATATGTGGTATACGGTTCTGGCAGGTTTGTGCATCATACTTGGAGCAGCCTATACTTTGCGTATGATTCGAAAAGTGGCTTATGGTGAACTTAGTGAAAAAGTAACGGAAGTAACAGATATCAAACTAAATGTTAAGATAGCTTTAGGAATAATTGTTTTACTCGTTTTGGCATTTGGTGTTTATCCGCAACCAATCCTTGACCTGACAAACAATGTTTCCGGTTCGTTAGTAGATAAATTTGAAGTGCTCAGGTTTCCTGTAGCAAAGTAACAAGTTGAGAAAAGTATGAACGCATTAATATTATCGGCCATCCTGGGAGTGATTATGATGTTTAGCGGTATCCTGCTGAAGCAAAAATCTGCTATCAGAAACATAGCTATTACAGGAATGATCGTATTGCTTGCTGTTAATGTGATGGAAATGTGCGGAACAGTATTCTTTAAGGTGAATACAAACGATTTGATAGTATTCGACAGGTTCGCATTATTATTCAATACCATTGCATTTGCATCCACATTGCTTTACCTGTTACTTTCAGCAAAAGATATGGAGAAAGTAGGAGTGAATTATGCAGAATATTTCACCCTTATCTTTTTTATCCTTTGTGGAATTACCTTGACGTCTTCGTTCAAATCATTGCTAATTCTATTTCTTGGTATTGAAATTATTTCAATACCGCTTTACATATTAACGGGAAGCGATAAAAGAAATCTGAAAAGCAATGAGGCCTCATTAAAATATTTTCTCCTGGGTGCATTTTCCACCGGGTTGATGCTGATGGGTATTGCGTTGATTTATGGAGTAAAAGGCTCTTTTGATACCGAAAGTATCAATGCTTTTGTTGAAGGAAAGCCATCTGTTCTTTTAATTGCCGGTATGTTGCTGCTGTTATTTTCTATGTCGTTTAAGGTTTCTGCTGCACCTTTTCACTTCTGGACGCCGGATGTATATGATGGTGCACCAACAGTATTCACTTCTTTCATGGCCACCATTGTTAAAGCTGCAGTATTCATAGCTTTCATCCGTTTGTTTGATGAAGCATTTGGCTTTTTACAATCGCAGTGGCAGTTATTTATAGCGATTATAGTTGTTGCTACACTCTTTATAGGAAATATTACAGCAGTTTTTCAGCAAAGTGTAAAAAGGATGCTGGCTTATTCAAGTATCGCCCAGGCAGGATTTATGATGATGGCTGTTTTTGCTATGAATACGGATGCAAAGGAGGGTTTGCTATTGTACACAGCTGCTTATTGCCTGGCAACGATCGGTATTTTTGCAGTGCTTGCAAAAATGAAGGATTTTAGTTTCGATGGATTTAATGGTTTTGCAAAGCATCAGCCAATGCTGGCTGCTACTCTTACTATATTCTTACTGTCGCTGGCAGGCATTCCACTTACAGCAGGGTTTCTTTCTAAATTTTATATGCTAAAAGCTGTAATGGCAACCGGTGGTTATCTATGGTTAGTTATTTTTGCAGTAGTAATGGCGGCTGTCAGTGTGTACTATTACTTTCGTGTTATACAGGCCATGTATTTCAAGGATGGGGAAGGACAATCCCTTGATATATCTTCCCGGTTCAAATGGTCACTTGCTGTACTAGCTGCACTAGTTATACTGTTTGGCGTTTATCCAGATGTACTTTTATACTGGCTATATTTTTGATAGTTATTTTCCAGCTACCTCTCTCCGTTTTTGTTTTCTTAATTTCGGACATCGAATATGAATTTCCGGGATATATTTTCGCTGGCCTTCCGCAGCATACGCAGTAATAAACTCCGCACCGGGCTTACGGTAGCAATTATTGCCTTTGGCATTATGGCATTGGTAGGTATTATTACTGCTATCAAAGCAATGAACCAGAAATTCACAGAGAGTTTTTCTACAATGGGTGCCAATAGTTTTACCATCCGGTATAAAGAAAGAAATATCCGTTTTGGT
>CAYVSH010000037.1:0-22825 GCA_964453625.1 uncultured Chitinophaga sp. | reverse complement strand
AAATGAAATAATAGTTTAACAAGAAGGCCCTTACTATTTTCAGTAACTTTAAATGATCAGTAACTGCAGATTGAAACAGTAAAATTTATATTATGTCTGATGAAAATACAATTATACTAAGAACATATAGTGATATATCAGAAGCATCTATTGCGCAGAACAAACTTACTGCAGCAGGCATTCCTTCCTTTATGCGGGATGAAAATGTAATGGGGCTTGATCCTGTTGGAGGCATTGAGCTGAAAATATTTGAAAAAGATATTGAAGCAGCCTTACAAATACTGGCTGAGTAGACTATTCTGATATTTCTTTTAGGATATCCTCTATTTCCTTAGTTTTAGTAAGTAAAGCGGAAGAACTATGGATTTAAGGATAATCATCACTACTATTTATCTTCCGGTTCTTATCCTGATCTGTCTTCGGATCATCTTTGAAACTCGCAGCAGTACAAAAACACTGGCTTATCTATTCTTTTGCATTTTCGTTCCCGTAATCGGGATACTCTTCTATGTCACTTTTGGTATCAATTACTGGAGGAAGAAGCTTTACAATAAAAAACAGCAACAGGATTGGAAAATGCTTGATAAGCTTGCAAAAGAAATTGAGCATTATCAGCAAGCTTTCCTGGTAAAGAAAGATGCTTCTATAATTCAAAATGCTGAACTGGCCAGTATGCTGGTCAATGATCTCAACAGTTCATTGACCCGTGGTAACCAGGTGAAACTTTTATTGAATGGGGAGGAAAAATTCCCGGAGCTTATCGAGTGCATAAGAAATGCGAAACATCATATTCACATTGAGTATTATATCTATGCCAATGATAAAATCGGGTCAACTATTATTGATCTGCTTATTCAAAAAGCAAAAGAGGGAGTAGAGGTACGTTTTATATATGATGACTTTGGGAGTCCTGGCATAAAGCGAAGCACAGAAAGAAGATTAAAGGAAGCAGGGGCCCGGGTATATCCTTTTCACAAAGTCAAGTTTTATCTTTTAGCGAACAGGATCAATTTTCGCAATCACCGGAAAATCGTTGTAATAGATGGGAAGACGGGATTTACCGGGGGCATTAATGTTTGTGATAAATATATAAATGATGGTAAAAAGAAATTATACTGGCGGGATACGCATCTCCGGATTGACGGCCCCGGTGTTTATTACCTCCAATACCTTTTTATTTCAGATTGGAATTTTTGCTGCCCTGATGAGTTGATTCCAGATACAAATTATTTCAGCAAGAATTTCGATAAGAAAAATGATGTATTTGTACAAATAGCTGCAAGTGGCCCTGATTCTGCGCAGCCGTCCATATTATTTTCCATACTTCAGGCAATTTATCTTGCTAAAGAAGAAATACTAATTACTACTCCTTATTTTATCCCGGGTGAGAACATAATTGATGCATTGCGTATCGCTGCAGTAAGCGGACTTTCTGTAAAACTGCTTGTACCGGGCATCAGTGATTCAAGGTTTGTGAATGCAGCCTCTAAAGTGCATTATAGTGAATTGCTGAATGCAGGTGTTGAGATATATTTATATGCTAAAGGATTTGTACATGCTAAAACACTTGTAACAGACGGCAAATTATCAATGGTGGGAACAGCAAATATGGACCACAGAAGTTTTGAATACAACTTTGAAGTAAATGCTATAGTATATGATTCAAAATTCTCACAAGGGCTAAGGGATATATTTTTCCAGGATATTAAAGATGCAAAGAAGATCGATCCGGTAAAATGGAACAATAGGCCGTTCCTGGTAAAGTTTGCAGAAAAAATTGCAAAACTCTTCTCGCCATCACTTTAGAAATTTTTTTCCTTTGATGCGTTCAATGAACGATGAAAAAGTCTGACGGTTCCAATTGGCAAACCGACCTCTTTGTACTACCAGTGTATTATCCATATCGGGCTGAAGGTAGTAGTGAAATGAAAATTTTTCAGCAGGATCATGCCAGCCGGTTACCTGGCCAAAACGCAGATCGTTAAACAGTAAAGTGTCGCCATTTTTTTCGATGGTATAATATCCCTTTGAAAAGCGGATCAGTTTAGCTACTTCAGGCTTGTCCCGGATAGAGTCAATCAGCATTTCATTTTTTGGAAAATAATGCAAAGGTGTTGCGGATCCCTTATCAAACACTGATCTGTAACAGACATAAAAACCGCTGTCATTTGCAGCTACTACAAACCAAAGCCAGTGCTGCAAAGGTGCAGGTGTGGTAAAAAAACTGTTATAGTGAATTTGCTGATCATGAAAGACTTTCTTCACATCTTTATCAATACTGATCTTATTGAAAATGGCATAGCATAGATAAAGAGAGCTAATCAGTAGCCCTGATTTCCACAAAAATCCTCTGAGTTTGGTTTTCCGGACTATTAAAAGAAAAATACAGGCAAGAACTGGTACAATTGAGAAAAATGGGTCGACAACGTACAAAATGTTAAAAGAAATCCGGTAATGACTAAATGGCTCGAACCAGCCGACACCGTAGTTATTAAATGCATCTAAAAGAATATGCGAAAGTATTGTTGATACAAAAAAAGCCATCCATCTTACGAAAGAAATATTATGAGGCCGATGCAATTTTTCAGCCGCCAATGCTAAAAAGGGTGTAAGCACAACTGCAAATAAAATGGAATGGGTAAAACCACGGTGTGCTAATAAATTGCTCGATGTATCAAGCCAGATTGCAGCTAAGAAATCTATATCGGGAATACTCTGTGCAAGGATTCCCCATAGCATGGCTTTTTTGCCAACTGTTTTTCCCGCAAATGCCTCTCCGATACATGCACCTAATGCGATATGAGTTAGTGAATCCATTTTAGGAATTGAATGTATAAAGCAGTTATTTTAAATAAAGATATAGCACAATCAGCTTGTTGGTTTTAATTGTATCAGGTCCGGATTTTTTTTTAACTTCACCTATTGCTTATTATGAAAAGGATATACCTGAATATCATATTTGTTTTTTTAATTCTTAGTTCCTATTCCCAGGAAATAAGTCAGATTAAATTTACGGGAGGGGGCAACTTGTCATTCATTTCATTTACTACTGATCAGCAGATCATCATCCGGATTACTGATGATGGCAAATTGCTGGAATGGGGAAACCTCTGGGAAAGGGGAAATTTTAATTATACACCGGGAAAGCTGCAGCCTTATATGGGAAGAGTAGAGTACTATGGTGCAGAAGCGGATTCCGTTTCCAGAGGTAAAGTAAAAAATATAGGTACCTGTTTCATTACTTATTATGAAGCATTTGAAATTGCTACGAGAGCTGGAAAAATAAAATCAATTGGCAGAAGTAACCTGGATTATTATTCAGAATTCGACAACCAGGCATTTCGTGGAAAACTGAAAACAGCAGGATTTACCAATATAACCTATTATGCTTCTTTTGAAAATGAAGCCTTCGTTGGAAAACTGAAATCAGTGGGCAATAACACAATTAGTTATTATTCGTCATTTGATGATAAAATGATACGGGGTAAAGTGAAAAATATCGGGAATGTTCCCTACATATGGTACAATTCCAATGACCGCAGAGAATTACAAGGAGTATTAAAATCAGGTGCTGCAGAACAAATGATCGGCGGTATCAATTTTATTGTTTGGTAATCATACCAAGCTGTATCAATCATAACTTTCCATTCCATCAGCAATGGTATTATAATTCAGCAGTAATTCTTCGCCGGCTTCAATGTCTTTAATTGCTTCAAATGTTTCTCCATCATCTATAGAAATAATATTAGGTTTTGAAGAATGGTTTAAATAGATCACCGGGTCAATCATGTTAAAACCATGTTCAGGCACAAAATAATTCTCTTCATCAAACAGGCAATAGGTTTCAACCAGCTCCCTTGCATGCTGCGGTAATTTTTCAATTTCACTTATTGGTACTTTAATCCATTTGCTGCCATTGGAATAAAAAAAATCCCGGCTGCCTTTATCTATCTTTTGCAAAGCAAATACACCTATGCCATGAACAGGTGAACTTCTGAGAATTACTTTTGTTTGATTTTGTAACCTGTCGAGCAGTTTTAAATAGGGCATATGATAGTTTTGAAAATAGTATGATAACAGCAAAAATACAGATTCTGTTACCGTGGATGGCAAAGTTTATGTTTGCAAAGGGATTCAACAAGATTGATAGCAGAAACTTATCTTTACATGACTGCAATTCCATTTGGGACATTAGCTTTGGCAGTTGAAGTATCATCAATTATAAGAACGATTTATTTTCATGTTAGAAAAACGTAAACTTTCCGCAGTACTTTTTGCCGATATAGCCGGCTACACTTCCATGATGCAGGAAGATGAATCAAAAGCCCTTCTTATTATTAGTAAATTCAAAAAAGTAATAGAATCGGAAACGGGTAAGTACAACGGTCGTATAGTCCAGTTTTTTGGTGACGGATGTCTGCTGGCATTTGAAAGCTCAACCGAAGCAGTGGACTGTGCCATGGTTTTTCAAACGGCTTTCAGGGATGTACCAGAAGTTCCGGTTCGTATCGGAATTCATATGGGTGAAGTGTTGTTCAAAGGCAACAATGCATTTGGTAATGGGGTAAATGTTGCATCCAGGATCGAGTCAATGGCCATTCCCGGATCTATTCTGATTTCAAAAACTGTACGAGATCAGATACTTAATAAAACTGATTTTTTACTGGTTTCGTTAGGAACCTTTGAATTCAAAAATGTACAGGAGCCCATGGAAGTTTTTGCCGTTGCGAATGAAGGTCTTATAATTCCTGAAAAATCGGAGATTGAAGGGAAATTTAAATCATCAACCAGGAAAAAACCAGGACTCAAAACGATTCTAATTATTTCAATTGTAATTGTTGCGATGATTGTGCTGGGCTGGATGATACTTACCAGATCAAAAGCAGGAACCCTGACGGAAGAGCAACGCAAGCAGCCCGTTGCTGTTATGCCATTTGAAAACCTTACAAAAGATAAAGCAATTGATGATTTAGGATTGGTAGTTAAAGATTGGATCAGCCAGGGATTACTTGAATCTGAAAATGTTCCTGTAATTATTCTCAAAGATGATGAGCAAAGAAATAGTAAGGATGAGAAAGATAAATTTGCAACCATTCCAACAGGAGTGGGTATTGTAGTAAATGGGAGATATTATGATCAAAGTGATGACCAGGTAGCTGCAGTAGCTGAGATTGTAGATGTTAAAAACAAGAAAGTGCTGTTCACTTTAAAACCAGTAATGGCTGTTAGAGACAGTCTTGTTAATCTGTTGGGTGAACTTAGAAAAGAGGTGATATCTTTCTGGGGAATTGATGGCACTGCTGGTAAAAGAAAACCTCCGGCATATAAAGCCTACCTGTTTTATGTAAAAGGGAAGGAAACAGAGCGATTAGATTTTGAAAAAGCAAAGAATTTTTATTACGAATCATTTAAAATTGATTCAACATTTAATCTTCCTTTGTTTGCACTGGCCGCAATTGGTTTTAATAACTCCCAGGTTGAGCTGCGTGATTCTGTAATGGCTTTGCTTCATAAGCATGAAACTGAATTTACAAGTTATGAAAAAACAATCTGGGAAGGATTGAAGGATCGATTGACCGGTGATTCAGGATCTAAAAAAACAGAATAAGAACCGTATAGCTCATATCTTTACGTTAATATGAGTTTATTTACTGAGCAATCTGTAATTACCATAACCTGTCACAAACGAATTACCCCTTACCTTGAAGAGGAGGTGAAGAACCTCGGGTTTCCTGTTGAAAAGTCTTTTATTACCGGTGTAAATATTTACGGAACAATTAATGATTGTATAAGACTCAATCTCAATCTTCGTTGCGCCAGCCAGGTACTTTATACACTTAAAAGTTTTAAATCGGAAAATGCTGATGACATTTATGACCATTTAGTCAGCTATCCATGGGAAGATATTTTACCAGAGCCCGGATATTTTTCCGTTACCAGTAATGTAAAGAACTCTACTATTAATAACAGCATGTTTGCCAATCTACGGGTAAAGGATGCGATTGTTGACAGAATACGCAAAACAAGAGGCGAACGGCCTTCATCAGGCTCCGAACTTACGGGAACGGTGATTCATTTATACTGGAAAGATGATGAAGCCACCATTTTCATAGATACTTCCGGCGATTCATTAGCAAGACATGGATACAGAAAAATTCCTGGCATGGCACCCATGCTGGAAGGCCTGGCAGCAGCTACTATCTATGCTACAAAATGGGACAGGGTTTCACCTTTTATTAATCCAATGTGTGGTTCGGGAACATTAGCTATTGAAGCCGCTATGATGGCAACAAACAGGGTTCCCGGATTATTCCGTACAAACTATGCGTTTATGCACCTGCAAGGATATGATGAAGAACAGATTAATGATGTACCCGATCTTAAGATCATCGCTACAGACATCAGTGAAAAGGCAATTGAAAATGCAAGGAAGAATGCGAAAGCAGCCGGAGTTGAACAGCTGATAGATTTCAAGGTATGTGATTTTGCGGATACAGATGTTCCAATAAATAAGGCCGGTGTAATGATGGTGAATCCAGAATATGGTGAACGTTTAGGAGAAATTGCTGCATTGGAAAAAACATATAGCCGCATTGGAGATTTTATGAAGCAGAAATGCGGTGGATATTATGGCTATGTATTTACCGGTAATATGGAACTTGCCAAGAAGATCGGGTTGAAAGCAAATCGCCGTATAGAATTTTATAACAGTACTATTGACTGCCGGCTGCTGGAGTATGAGTTATACAGTGGCACCAGGCGATGAGTAAAAAGGATATTGGTACAGCGAATAAATAATTAGAAATACTCAAACCTACTATAAAAATTTTTCATTTTGCTGTTGGGACACTAGATTTGATAATCACTAAAAATGCAATAAAATTGGGCTCCAGTGAAGAAGAAATGATCTCCTTATTTGAGCTTACACCTGACCTTGTGTGTATTGCAAATAAAGCCGGTTTTTTTAAAAAAATAAATCCGGCTGTACAGCAAAAACTTGGATACACTTACGAGGAACTTTACACCAATCCCGTCAGTACATTTATTCACCCAGACGATAAACAGTTGACGGCACAAAAACGATCCTCTTTATTAAACGGCGAAGCTTTAGTTAATTTTCAAAACCGCTATCTGACAAGTAGTGGTGAAATAATATGGCTTGAGTGGACTTCTATATATATACCTGACAAAGAAGTTGTTTTTGCCATTGCAAAAGATATAACGCTAAGAAAAGAAAAAGAAACCGAGATAGAGGAAAAGTATAAGAAATTTAAAAGTCTTGCTACACATTTTAAAAGCAGTATTGAAAACGACAGGAAGTATCTGTCTATTGAGTTGCACGAAGAACTTGCACAGTTAGCTTCGGTTATTAAAATGGACCTTGACTGGATAAATACATATGATCCGCAACTTTCAGAACAGTCAAAAGCCAAGCTTGAACACTCATTGGTAATAACCGAACTACTGATTGGTTCCATTCGCAGAATTTCTTTTTCCATCAGCCCAACTATGCTGGATGATCTTGGTTTAAATGCAACTCTCAAATGGCTTGCCAAAGAGTTTTCAATATTAAATAGCATTACCTGCACATTTGAAGGTGAGTGTGATGAAGCTTTTTTAACTGATGAGGTCAAGCTTGATTTCTTCCGAATTTGCCAGGAATCACTTTCGAATATTATGTTTCATGCGTTGGCAAAAAACGTAAAGATCAGGATCCAGGAATCAGACAGGGAAATTCAGCTTTCCATTATTGATGACGGAAAAGGGTTTGATCCGGAAAAGGTTAAAAATTCTCCCGGACTTATTAGTATGAATGAAAGAGCAAATTCCATCAATGGCCGGTTAAGTATTACATCTCAAATTGATGCCGGAACTGAAGTTTGCGTTTCAATCATGAAGAATGTTTTTATTGAGCCTTTTTTAAGAAAAACCGCTGAAGGAAATTAAAGGTTTCAATACACAAAAGGATCAAATCATTTCAACAACTCATTCAATAATTGTGCAAGCCTTACGCCACCTTTTAATAATTGCCTGTCCAGGTCCTGCTGAAAAATGTAATTGTATTTATAACCCAGTTTTCCATCCGCAGGTACAGATGCATACACTTTATTAGCTAAAGTATACGAGTCATAGAACCAATCTTCAAGACTTGATTGTTGCCATGCCTTCACATCATCCGGATCAGCAATATCAAGAATATTAGCATATTCAGTATAACTGTATTGTTGAAATTCAACTATTGAATTATCCCAAACAGAATGAAGATTAGTTTGTTTATCAAACCAGGTCACACTTATTTTATTACCTCCCAGGTCTTCCTGCCGGCCGACATGCAAAGGCTGGTGCAGGTCGCCAACTAAGTGGATAAGAAAACGTAAGGCAATCTGTCTTTTTTCAACCGGGAGTGATTTGTTTTTTAATTGTGCCGACATTTCTTTTATCTGCGTATAAAGATTTTCTCCCTGGAGTTGTTTTAATCCATTAATAAATTCATCCTTTCCAAGGTTTCCAGGCATATTTACATAATGCCATTTGGATGCATGATCCCAGGAGTGTGTGGTATCAGATTTAATAAAATCAGCCCAGTTTGCCCAAAGTGGTAAGGTTTCCTGCCCGATTATCTTTTGCAATTCTTTCTTTGCCTTTTTCGTTAAATGCCGTTGGGCTATTTCACCAACTACACGATGTCCGGTAGTACCCCAGCTAAATGCAGCTACAGGAATAAGTAAAATAAGGAGCAGTGCTATATTTCTTACAATGTGTTTATAGAAGATATTTTCCATCTTATTTATTTAGAAAGCAAATGTCAATGAAAACCCGGAATAAGAGAAATAATATGTAGGAACGGGAACTCAAATCCTACTTTCACTACTTTAGTAGCATGAAACGAAAAGACTTTATAAAAAACACAGGACTGGCTGCTGCAGCTATTACTGTACTTCCATCAAACAAGTTATTTGCAAATATTAACGAGAGACAGGTTAAGGTTGCCATAATCGGTGTTGGTTTCCGGGGGCAAAACCATCTTGACCTTTTATTAAGAAGAGCTGATGTAGAAATTGTTGCTATTTGTGATATTGATGAAAGGATGCTGACCAGTTCGAAAGAAATGATAACAAAAAGTGGTAAGAAAATGCCACAGGTATTTACCGGTGATGTATATGCCTGGAGAAAGATGATCGGCATAAAAGGCCTTGATGCAATAATTATTGCCACACCTTGGGAATGGCATAAGGAAATGATAGTAGATTCAATTGAAGCAGGAATAAAATATATCGGATCAGAAGTTGTGCTTGGAATAACGATGCAGGATCATTGGGATGTTGTAAAGGCAGCTGAAAAGTACAAGGCCCATGTTATGATGCTGGAGAATGTTTGTTACCGCAGAGATGTGATGGCTGTTTTAAATATGGTGCGGCAAGGATTATTCGGTGAATTAATTCACTTGCAGGGTGGCTACCAGCATGACCTGAGAGAAGTAAAATTCAATGATGGTATAAAAGGATATGGCGGTGGATGCGAAATGGGAGAGAAGGCCTGGACAGAAGCCAGGTGGAGAACAGAGCATTCTGTTCATCGTAATGGTGATCTGTATCCTACGCATGGTATTGGACCTATTGCCAATTATATTAATATCAATAGAGGAAACAGGTTTACGAATCTGTGTTCTTTCTCTTCAAAGGCAAGAGGTTTGCATAACCATGTGGTAAAAACCTGTGGCGAGAACCATCCTAATGCTAAAGTAAATTTTAAACTGGGCGATGTAGTTACTACTTCGATCAATTGTGCCAATGGTGAAACTATCTTATTGCAGCATGACACCAATTTGCCAAGGCCATATTCATTAGGTTTCCGTGTACAAGGCACCAATGGGATCTGGATGGATGTGAATAAAGGAATTTACCTGGAAGGGAAATCGGCTAAACCACATCAGTGGGATAATGCAAAGGAATGGCTTGATAAATATGATCATCCACTATGGGTACGGTGGAGCAAAGCTGCTGAAGGTTCAGGACACGGAGGTATGGATTTCTATGTCGTACATGCATTTATTGAATCTGTAAAAAGAAATACAGCAACACCGTTGGATGTATATGATGCAGCAGCATGGAGTGCAATCACTCCATTAAGTGAACAATCTATAGCATTGGGAAATGAAACGGTTGAGTTTCCTGATTTTACCAGCGGACAATGGATGTACCGCAAACCGGTTTTCGCATTGAATGACGAGTATTAAAAAAGCTACTTTAATAACTGAACATTAACGGCATTGGCACCTTTTGGCCCCATCTCAATTTCAAACGTTACTTTGTTATGTTCTGAAATAGGTTCTCTTGTTGCATTAATATGTACAAAAATACTTTCCTGTGTTACCAGGTCTCTGATAAAACCATAACCTTTTGCATTATTAAAATGGGTAACAACGCCGCTGCGAATAAGATCTTCCGGATTAACAGGTTCTTGTTTTGGAACACCAATTTCAATATCTTCAAGTTTAATGGCAATTTTTTTTCTGGGATCGGGTGGTACCGAAGAAAGATTTCCATTCTCATCCAAATAGGCAAGCATATCATCAAGACTTTGTCCTGATTTTGCATTTTCTTTTCGTTCAGCCTTTTTTTCTGCTTTTTCTTTTTTGTTTTGTTTTTTTTTCTTTTCTCTTTCTTTTTTATTCCAGGTTTCTGCCATAGACTTATTATGTGTTTAGTGAATAAATATGTTGAAAAAAATCAGGGAGGGGAGGTGTTTCAAACCGAAAATCCTTACGAATTCGTTTAAAGGTAAGCCTTTTGGATTGTTTAACCTTTTTTATATTTTAATGCGCAGAAATAAATTATTTTTGAAGACTAATGTTAAACAAGAAATTATGAAAACTGTACTAACCCTGTTAGCTTTTTGCCTGCTTGCTTTTAATAGTCAAGGTCAAAACTCTTCTTCTAAAGTTTCCATACCCGATTCAACAAAAAAGATTCTGACTGTGGAAGCTTCCTGTGGGGAATGTCAATTCAAACTGGATGGTAAAGGCTGTAGTCTCGCTGTTCGTATAGATGGCAAGGCTTATTTTGTTGATGGTACAACCATTGACGAGCATGGCGATGCACATGCTAAGGACGGTTTTTGTGAAGCTATACGAAAAGCAGATGTGCAGGGTGAACTGGTTAATAACCGCTTTAAAGTGTCTTACTTTAAATTGTTGAAAGCAGAACCAGAAAAGAAGTAAGAACTGCTTTTAATGATATATGCAGCTATAATATTTGGAAAATTTAAAGAGTTATTGTACTCTTATAGCCTAAAATTTTTAATTATGATGAACAAAATGCCAAAAGCTGCTTTACAATTTTTTGTTGGTGTACTTTTTTTATCTTTTGTAATCGCCTGTAATAATAAAAAAGAGGGTGACAAAACAGATGATAAAGTAGAGGATACTACAAAAACTATGGATGCACCACCACCTGCACAAGTAGAAGATACTACCAAAATGGACTCGGCTGATACAAAACCAGTTAAGACAATTGACTAAACAGGTCAGGCCTGATTGACATTTTTGATAAACGTTCCGGTTGTAATCTTAATATGAACTCCGGAACGTTTTTTTATTCACTAGTATCAGGTACTTCTTTTTTTATCTCTTTCTTATGCCTGCTGTGTATCAATTTATGAATAAGCCAATGTTCCAGCCGGTGATGTAAAGGGATCAATATAGCAGCGATCCCGACGAATATCAATATCTCATATAATGGAGTGTGGTGTGTAAGAGCTGCAACTCTTGGATGAAGCAACAAAGTCAGGTATTCAAAAAGGAATAATAAGGATAAAACTCCCAGTGCCCTTATTACCCTTATCTGGATCTTAGCCCTGCTAAGCAAAACAGTTAATAAGAAAAAGAAAGGAATAAAAATAGCGATGAGCAAAAGTTGTAATTGCTGAAACCTTTCTTCTTTTGCTTTACGATTATTTTCCGCCAGTTCCATCTGCCTTAATTGTTCATCACTAGATATAACTGCTGATTCCCTGATCTTACTTTTGCTATTGACCGAATCGTTCAACCGCCTTACATAGGACATGAATGTAAAAGCACTGTCAATATTCCTGATCTTTTTATAATGTTCAGATAAGAATTCAGCCGCTTCCAGTTCTTTTGAAAGGAAACCGCCATTTCTAGCAATGGTAAGGGATTGGTTGGCATAATATCCTGCTGAGTCAAACACCAGCATATGTTCAAATAGATTTGCAAGACCTAAAGTAGCTTCACATAATATCTCATCATCATTTGCCTCCCTCAGGTATTTAATAGCAGTCTGGTAATTTACTAACGAAAGCTGGTAGCTTTCAAGCTTCAGGTAAGTATGACCAAGACCTGTCATAGAAGTGCCGATCAGGTCACCGTCATCAAGTCCTTTTGCCAGTTCAAGTGATTTGGTGAAAAATGTAAATGATGAATCAGAAATATTAAGCCGGTTATAAACATCGCCAATGTTCAGGGCTATATAATATTTCATCACTTCAATATCATTTACTTTCGTAACAGAATCCGCTTTTGAATAATATTCCAGGGCTTTTCGGTATTGCTCCTGCAATACATATACAACACCAATGTTCATAAGCACACTGGCCATATTACGGGGATTTTCTCTTTTTTCCTCCAGTTCTAATTTTTGAAAATTCAACTGAAGGGCACGGGGATAGTTCCCGATCTTAGTAAGTGTGTTGGCCAATACTCCCAACGATCTTGATTCTCCTTCTATATAATCAATATCTCGTGAAAGATACAGGGCTTGTTGAGAAAGAGTGATCGCAGTGTCTGGATTATAAACCCCAACTGCGCTGGCTAATTGCCACATTAACTTTACTCTTCCGGTATCTGAATTTTCAGTTTTTAACAAATTAAACAGGCTGTCTGCTTTTGCCTTTTGGGCATAAGTAAGATGACATGTGCAACATATAGTAAGCAGGATACAAATTATTCGGGGAATATTTTTTTTGCCTGTGAAGCGGAGGTTCATTTTATTTGGTTGCCTTATAAGATTCTAATTTAATTCTTTATCACCGTTTAGCCTGAACAATTTCTGGTTATTCAGCATTTGCTCTCGATGCCTCACAATAAAAAAATCCTGCCACAGCAGGACTTTTTAAGCTTTATAATTCAATTCAATTAAAATTGCTCCAGCTTGGAGAACATAAAATCGCCTTCGATCTTTGCATTTGCATCACTATCACTTCCATGCACAGCATTTTCACCAACTGATGCAGCATATAATTTGCGGATGGTATTTGGTTCAGCTTTTGCGGGATCTGTGGCGCCTATCAGCTTTCGGAAATCTTCCACCGCATTTTCTTTTTCAAGAATAGCAGCGATGATTGGCCCTTCGCACATAAAGGAAACCAGTTCACCGAAGAAAGGTCTTTCTTTATGAATAGCATAAAATTCTCCTGCTTTCTCAGGTGTCAGCTTTGTCATTTTCAAAGCTTTGATATTATAACCTTCCTGCAGGATACGGTCTAAAATAGCTCCGGCATGCCCGTTTTTAAAAGCATCCGGCTTGATCATGGTGAATGTACGATTACTCATAGTTACGACTGTTTATTTTCAGGCCGCAAAGGTAGAGGGTTTCGGGTTTATAGTTGATAGATTTGTAGTTTTATCTTTCAAAAAAGTATTGATTGGCCTCCGAAGCCCAAACTTTATCTGCCAAACTACAAACACTTATCTTCGCAGCCGTTTTTATGAAAGCTATCCAGGAAATATTCCCATTACTTAATAACCCGGTAAATGTTGTAATAACGATGCATCAGAAACCGGATGCCGATGCCATGGGATCATCGCTTGCCTTGTCACATCTTTTAAAAGGGCTTGGACATCATGTTACGGTCATTTCACCTACCAACTGGGCAGGCTGGGTAAACTGGATGCCTGGTGCAGCTTCTGTCTTGGATTATGAAAAGAATAAAGCCAAGGCTGATGAAATAATGAACAAGGCCAATTGGCTATTCTGTCTCGATTTCAATATTTTTCATCGCACCAAGACGATGACAGAGAAGTTGAAAGAACTTACCTGTACAAAGATCTTAATAGACCACCACCAGGAGCCTGACGTATCGTCTTTTGATTATGGAATCAGCGACACAAGCAAGAGCTCTACCTGCGAAATGATCTATGATTTTATTATTGCATCCGGAAATAGCGATAAGATTACAAAGGAAATTGGTGAATGTATTTATGCAGGTGTAGTGGCAGATACCGGTTCCTTCCGCTTTTCTTCTGCACATGCAGGAGTGCATTTATTAACCGCTGATCTTAAAAAGAGAGGATTAGATCATGGGTATGTACATGAAATGCTATTTGATAATTTCCTGGAGAACAGGTTGCGGTTTACCGGTAATGTATTAATGAACAGGATGGAAGTTTTTTATGAATACAACACAGTTCTCGTGGCTATTCCCAAATCTGATCTTATAAAATATCATATCAAGACAGGTGATACTGAAGGTTTGGTGAATTTTCCTCAGTCAATACAAGGTATTAAACTGGTAGCATTAGTAATTGACAGGGATGAGGAAAGGAAATGGAGCTTCAGGAGTAAAGGTGATTTTGATTGCAATACTTTTGCCCGCCGTTATTTCGAAGGTGGTGGACATTATAATGCTTCAGGCGGCCGCAGTAGTGCATCGCTGGAAGAAACAGTGGAGCATTTTAAGCTGGCTATGAAAGAAAATGAACAACTTTTAAAATAAATAAAATAAAGTATGAAGAACATGAAAAATTGGTTATTGATTTTAATTTCGGGAGCATTATTAGCCGGATGCGGAAAAACAACCTATCGCAAAACACCGGGTGGCATGCCATATAAGATATATAGCGGAAACGACACCCAGCGAATTCATAACGGGGATTTTATAAAAGTACATTTTACACGAAAGATAAAAGACAGTATAGATTATACAACAGAAGGAAGCTTGCCTGTTTATATGCCTATCAGAGCTGAGTCTGCACTTTATGATTTATCCGAGATCTGGACAAAGCTTAAAAAAGGTGACAGTGTGGTAGCGACTCAAATGATGGATACATTTATAAAACGTAATCCGCAACATCCAAGTTTCTTAAGTGGTCAATTTAAAAAAGGTGACAAGATCATCACTATTGTAAAAATTCTCGATGTCTTTAGTTCAGATTCAGCCTACATGGCTGACGAGGCAAAGCAAAACAAGGAATGGGAATCCAAAGAGGCTGAAAAGGTAGCACAGTTCATTGCAGATAATAAAATACAGGCAGAAAAAACTCCTTCAGGTGTATATGTTCAGATCCTTGATCCTGGTACTGGTAACAAGATTGACTCAGGGAATTATATTTCAGTAAATTATACCGGAACAACTTTTGCAGGTAAGAAATTTGACAGTAATACTGACAGTGCATTTCAACATGTACAACCTTTGAATTTTACAGTAAAAGCCGGGCAAATGATCAGGGGTTTTGATGAAGGGGCACTTTACCTGAGAAAAGGGGCACATGCAAAACTATATATTCCTTCTATGTTAGGCTATGGTGCTCAACCCGACCCAAGGTCAGGTATTAGGCCTTATGAGAACCTGATCTTTGATATTGTAGTATTGGATGTAAAAGACAAAGCACCAATTGCAGAAGAACGAAAAATTGATCCCAGACAACCTAAATAATTTTTTAGGATTGAATAAAATTGCAATTTTGTACCCGTCTCAATGAGGCGGGTATTTTTATGGCTCCGTTTTTAGTCCATTGATCTGATTTAAAACCCATCCGGCCCGTAAAACAAAAATAAAAACACCGTACTTTTTTATTGCCAAATAAAGAGTTCCGTATATTTATGAAACGATTAAGGTAAAGATTACAATGTCATGAAAAGGGTTTCGTTATTTGCGGAACCTTTTTTTATTAACTAATAACATTGAATAGTCTGACCGTTTCTATAGTTTCTTTTACATCATGCACCCGCAGAATAGATGCACCATTCAGCAAACCTATTGTATGAGCTACTGTAGTTCCGTTCAATGATTCTTCTGCGGTAATGCCAAGTGTTTTGTATATGAAAGACTTCCTTGAGACACCCAACAATAATGGACATTCCAGTATTTTGAACACAGAAAGATTTCTGAGCAGTTCAAAATTATGAGCAATGATTTTTCCAAACCCGAAACCCGGGTCAATGATAATATCTTTTATACCAGCCTTTTTGAATTCATCGGTTTTCTTGATAATAAAATCCAGCACTTCTTTAGTTACGTTTTCATAAACAGGTTCTTTCTGCATGCTTTGTGGAGTTCCTTGCATATGCATCAATACATAAGGCACATTTAATGAGGATACAGTTGGAATCAAATTTGAATCTATACTTCCTGCAGAAATATCATTGACAATTGATGCACCAGAGGCCACTGCTTCTTCACAGACTTTTGAATAGAAGGTGTCGATAGAAATAAAGGCATCAGGAAAGTTTTTGTGTATTTCCGCTATTGGTTCAATTACCCTTTTTAATTCTTCATCTGCAGATAGTTTTTCACTACCTGGTCTTGTACTTTGTCCACCCACATCAAGTATTGTGGCTCCATCTTTCAGCATTTGTTCTGCCTTTTTTAGTACTTCATCAACAGTTTGCATACGGCTTTCACTATAAAATGAATCTGGTGTAATGTTGATGATTCCCATTACAATAGGTTTGTCAATTACCAGCAATCTTCCTTTGCAATTAAGCGTAAACATTAGCCTTTGTTTGTTATTTTTGAACGAAGGTAAGGAAGTCAAAAGGTCAACAATCTTTCTTTTAATATTGACATAATATGAAAGTAACAGTAACCATAATAAGAGTTTTCGTCGGATTGCTTTTTATTTTCTCCGGTTTGGTGAAAGCCAACGACCCGTTGGGACTGAGCTATAAAATGCAGGAGTTTTTTGAAGTATGGAAGATTCATGGTTTTAATGATTGGACATTACTTATGTCTATTTTAATGAATGCCTTTGAGATAATCGCTGGCTTTGCACTGTTATTAGGATGGAGAATAAAACTCTTTAGCTGGCTCTTATTGTTACTCATTCTATTTTTTACGTTCTTAACTGGTTATACTTACATAACAGGAATGCCGAAGAACTGTGGCTGCTTTGGAGATTGCCTGCCTATCAGTTCGAAGACATCTTTCTTAAAAGATGTTGTATTGACAATAATGATCGGATTCCTTTTCTGGCAACAGAAACATATAAAGCAATTCCTTTCACCAATGCTAACCACCATTAAAATGTTGGGTGTCACTATACTTTCATTTGGTTTCCAATGGTACACTCTTAATTATATGCCGGTTGTGGATTGTATGCCCTTCAAAAAGGGAAACAGTATTCCTGAGAAAATGAAAATGCCGGCGAATGCCATACCCGATAGTACTGTTATCACATTTGTGTATGAAAAAGGTGGTGAGCAGGTTGAATTTACTGCTGACAAATTCCCGGCAGACTTTAGTGCCGATACTTACAAGTTTATCAGTCGTTACGATAAGATAATTAAGAAGGGAAAGAATAATGAACCGCCGATAAAAGGGTTTGCATTAACGGGTTCATCAGGCGAAGATTCAACACAGGCTATTTTGTCTCAACCTTATACTATGCTTTTATTTATTGAGAATTTTAATGTGCCTGTTTCCAAATGGAAAGAAAAATTTGGTAAAGTATACGAGACTGCAATAGATAAGAATATTCCGATTTATGTTGTAAGCAGCAGTCCTGATATTGCAAAGAAAAAGATTGCAGGTACTTCCTTTGCTACTATTCCAGTTTTTAGTTGTGACTTTACTGCTGTAAGAACTGCAGCAAGGGTAAGTCCCAATTTGTATTTATTGCAAGCCGGAACCATCAAAAATAAATGGAGCCGCCACGGTTTTAGGAATGCGGAAAAGCAAATCAATTCTATTTTGGCATTGCCAAAATTGGAAGAACCAAAAATTGATACAACTATTCAAGCCAATGCGGATACTTTGAATTGAAAACCCAGTAACAAAAAGCCAGCAACCAGCAACTATGTTAAAATTCATCATCAAAAAATCTTTATATGGTCTGCTGGTACTGGTAGGGGTAGTGGTGCTGGTGTTCTTTTTATTCCAGGGTTTTGGTGATCCGTCGAGATTGGTAATGGGACAATCAGGAGATTCAACTACACAGGCCAATATTAAAAAAGAATTATATCTCGATCAACCAAAATGGAAACAATTTGTTTTTTACCTCAATGATGTTTCACCAATTTGCTTTCACAGTAAGACGGAAATAGAAAAGAAAAAATTACAGGGGCTATTTATTGGCGGCTCAACTAAATTCGGAATAAAAGTACCTTATCTCCGCACATCATATCAAACAAAACGACCAGTTTGGAATGTCCTGATGCAGGCATTACCGGGTACGTTAATGTTAGCCTTTGCTGCTATGTTCATTGCCATTCTGATCGGCATTCCGTTGGGAGTAATGGCCGCAGTAAAACAAAATACCTGGTTTGATACGTCTGCTATTTTTTCCAGTATAGTTGGTATTTCTGCACCGTCATTTTTTACAGGCATCATTATGGTGTACATTTTTGGTTTTGTATTAAGTGACTGGACTGGTTTGCACATAGCCGGCAACTGGTTTGTGATTGATGACGATGGGAACAAAAGACTGACTTTACAAAACCTTATACTTCCTGCTGTTACATTAGGGATTCGTCCATTAGCAATTATCACACAGCTTACAAGAAGTGCAATGCTTGATGTGTTGGACCAGGATTATATCCGCACAGCCTATGCAAAAGGCCTGAGTAAAAGAAAGGTGATATGGAAGCATGGCTTACGTAATGCATTGAACCCGGTAATTACAGCCATCACCGGATGGTTTGCTGAGTTATTAGCCGGAGCTTTCTTTGTTGAATATATTTTTGGTTGGCAGGGAATTGGAAAAGTAACAGTGGATGCATTGGAGAAATTGGATTACCCTGTTGTGATGGGTTCTGTACTGGTTGCTGCTACATTTTTTATTCTGATAAATATTCTGGCAGATATTCTTTATGGAGTTGTTGATCCGAGGGTGAGGGTAGAGTAATCAATAATTGAACTACTGGATTATCACCTCATTTACCACTTTCTGCTTTAACGCCTCATTCACTCTTTGTTTTATCTTGTCTTTCTGGTACATCAGTTCATGTTTCAGCGGGGCTACATGGGTAGTTATAAATAATTTATCGCCGATGATCTGGAGTTTATCGGTGTACCGGGCTACTGTTTTTCCCATTATTTCTTCCCACACATCTTCTATCTGCAATGCCTGTATATCGCCTTTGATCCGGCTGCCATCCAGGAATTTTTTCAATGCATCACCAATAGAATATTCACCCATTTTTCAAAGTTACAGGTTTAAGGTTATTTCAGGGTGTTTGTCATGCCGAGGTACGAGGCATCTCAAACTTTTCGATTCTATTATTTAATCCCAAATCTCTGAGATACCTCCTTCGTCGGTATGACAAGAAAGTCACTTTCGTTCATGAAATTCTTTCGGTGGCCAGCCATTGCAAATAGAAGGATTCAAAAATGTCCAGTCAGGATTCTTTGTTTTGAGAAGATCAAGTTTCTTTTGCCTTCTCCAACCTTTAATTTCCTTTTCCCTTGCTATAGCATTATTGATGTATGTGAAATATTCATAGTAAATAAGATTATAGCAATAATATTTACCTGCAAATGTTTTTGGCTGACCTCTATTAAACCAATGTTCTATTAATCGCTGTGGTAAATTATTTGTAACTCCTGTATATAAAACAGTACGTTCAGGATTAGTTACAATATAAACATAATAATGATGTTGTTTGTAAATGTGCATATTTCAGAATCTTTGAGATGCCTCCTTCGTCGGCATGACAATACAAACCCTACAATCCGATCAATTGAAATTCAATACCCAACACCTTCAAGTGAGAGCTTAGCCTTTCTTCATTCGTATCTGTAATAAAAACCTGTCCCTCATTTTCTTTGCAAACCTTATTCAGCAGGTTGCTGATACGGTCTTCATCGAGTTTTTCAAAAACATCATCTAGCAGAAGGAGGGGGGCAAACTTTTTTTCTTTATTCAATACTTCCAGTTCTGCCAGTTTTAAAGCAAACAGCAAACTCTTTCGCTGTCCTTGCGATGCAATGGATTTGAATGGCAGATTACCAAGTTTGATATCGATGTCGTCACGATGCACACCAGAAGTAGTTCTTTGTGCAAAGCAGTCTTTTTGACGATTCAGTTTTAATAATTCTGTGAACCCGGCTTGCAATAATTCACTTTCGTAAAATAGTGTAACGTCTTCCTCTTTTTTGGCAATTTCTACATATAAATGTTTTGCCAATGGTAAATAGGAGATCAGGAATTCCTTTCGTTTATCAAAAATATAATTACCGGGTTTTACTAACTGTTCATCAAGTACATCAAGCAAAGCAAAATCTTTATTACCGCTTTCAAAAAAAGACTTAAGCAATGAGTTTCGTTGCTCAACTATCTTTTTGTAGGTGATGAGATGCTGCATGTATTCATTATCTAATTGGCAAAGCAGCGAATCAAGGAAAGTTCTTCTTGCTTTACTATCACCGGTAATTAACTCAGCATCATCCGGGGCAATAACCACACAGGGATAGCGGCCTATATGCTGAGAGAATTTCTCATATTGATTTTCATTCACAGCAAATTCCTTTTTGCCGTTCTCCCGCAATATGCACACTGTTTTTTCAGCTTTATCAAACAGCTCAACTTTCCCTTCGATCCGAAAACCGGAGTTGCCATGCAACACATTATTCGCATCCAGCCTTGTAAAATAGCTTTTAGTAAAACAGAGGTAGTGAATCGCATCCAGCAGGTTTGTTTTGCCAACTCCATTATTGCCACAAATACCAACAATTCGGTTCGTGAAATCGAACGAACGATTTGTATAATTCTTGAAATGTAATAATGATATGGAAAGCAATTGCAGCATGTAAATGATTAATCAATTAATACAGGATCCAAATCAATCACATGACAGTTCTTGCAGAATTCCGGCGGTTCGTTTCTGTACCACATAGCTCTGAACTGCCGGTAATCTTTATTATTCAGGCATTTCATCAGGCCATCATCAAATACACTTCCGAAATTCAGTTCCTTTGGGAAAGGTTTGGCGCAGCATGGAGTTGCATATCCATCCCAGGAAACATAAAAGTGAGACCATACAAGGTCACATTTCCTAAACCCTTTTGGAGCTTCAATATCCCAGGTGGTGAATTCTATCTCCGGATAATTCTTTGCCATTGCCTTGGCTCTTTTCAGTTCTGATTTGAATTCAGCAGTTTGAAAAAAGTCATAGTATGATTTATCATGAATTGTTACAGAAGCTACATTGAATGGAGTGATGTTGACATATTTTACTCCCAGCTTACCGGCTAGTTCCACTACTTCAGCCATATCCTGGTAATTTTCTTTGATGGCTACAAAGTTGAACATGACTGTTGCTCTTTTACCACGGCAGACTTCAATTGTTTGTAACATGTTTTCATAAAAGAAACTATAATCACTTTTCAGTCTTACTTGTTCATACACTTTGCCAATGCCATCAATCGAGACTTGTATCGTATCAATTTTATCAGCCAGTTCTTCCGCCATTTTTATGCTGATGGGTAAATGTGCATTGGTAGAAACGCTGATGATGATTCCACTGTTTTTAGAACGGATATAATCAACGATCTCAGGCAGTTTCTTATACATAAAAGTTTCACCCAGACCAGTCAAACCAATTGAATCAACATAGGGAAAAGCTTCATCTACTACTTTTTTCATTTTCTCCATATCCATAAAACCCTTCGCCATCTGTTCGCCATACGCATATTCTCTTGGGCAGGTAATACAGGCCAGGTTACACTGATTGGTAACTTCCAGCATAATAGAAGAGGGATGTGGCACTTTGGTACTGCGAATAAGCCGGAGCCAGAAACCATGAGCTTTATTAGCAGAATATTTTATGAAATTGATACCGCCGGGAAGCCTTTTCAAACGGAGAAATGCTTTACGAAGACGGCGACGGGTAATCCGGTTGGCCATACGCAAAAGTAGAACAATTCTATCTTGTTCTTAATCAGTACAGTTACCCAAACGGGAAGATTATTTTCAGGCTTTAAAATTCCTTTTTTCCCCTTATTTTTGCGTCCCGTAAATTAGGTATAAACCAACTCAAAATTATTAGCCTGTGGCGACCAAATTTTCAAAAGATACTTACCTCTATTGGTACGAATTAATGCAACTGATCCGTCAGTTTGAATTGATGGCCGAAGAGAAGTATAAAATGGATGGTAAGATCCGTGGATTTTTCCATGCTTATGTAGGTCAGGAAGCTATTGCAGCCGGATGTGTCACAGCTACAAGGCCTGAGGATTTGATGATCACTGCTTACCGTGACCATGGTTTGGCAATTGCCAAAGGTGTTTCAGTGAATAGTTGTATGGCCGAATTATACGGAAAAGCAACAGGCTGTGCCAAAGGAAAGGGTGGAAGTATGCACTTTTTTGGTAAAGATGTAGGATTCTTCGGAGGTCATGGAATTGTTGGTGCACAGATTGGAACAGGAGCAGGTCTGGCCTTTGCTGAACAGTACCGTGGAACGGATAATATAGTGCTTTGCTATTTTGGAGATGGTGCTGCAAGACAAGGTATGCTACATGAAACTTTCAACCTTGCCATGCTTTGGAAATTACCGGTGATTTTTATTTGTGAGAACAACAACTATGCAATGGGTACTTCGGTAGAACGTACATCCAACGTAATTGATATTTATAAACTGGCAGATGC
>CAYVSH010000036.1:3517-23246 GCA_964453625.1 uncultured Chitinophaga sp. | reverse complement strand
TCCTGGTTAACTTATCACAATGCAGATCATACAAAGAATGTAATTGCTGCTGCAGAGCACATGGCTATAGCCGAAAATATTTCAGCAGAAGCGTTAGTGCTTTTGAAAACTGCAGCACTGTTTCATGATGCCGGCTTTTTGGAGAATCACATAAAGCATGAGGAAATCTCCTGTAAACTAGCAAGAAAATATCTTCCCGATTATGATTACAGCCCGGATCAAATCGAACTTATCTGCAGCATGATCATGGCTACCAGGCTTCCACAAACTCCTAAAGAAGAATTAGGAAAATATCTTTGTGATGCCGATCTGTTTTATCTGGGTACAGACAAATATGATGAATACGCTGACAAGCTTTTTGCGGAATTCAGAAAAACGGGATTTGTAAAAACAAAAGCGGAATGGGAGATAAAGCAAGCAGATTTTTTGTCTACTCATAGTTATTTCACAGAAACGGCAAAAAGGGAAAGAGAACCACAAAAACAGGGTGTTCTGCAAAAAATAAAACAAAAAGTGATAGCCAACCAAAAGCATATTCATAAATCCGGCACTTCTGAAATTATCCAGGATATAATATTTGTAATAGCCGGTATATTTATTGCCAGCTTCGCATTGAAAGAATTTTTAGTGCCGAATCATTTTTTTGATGGAGGAATAACAGGCATCTCATTGCTGGTACATGAAATCTATCATTTTGAATTGGCTATTGTTATTATCCTATTTAATCTTCCGTTGGTAATCATCAGCTATTTTTCCGTAGGCAAAACTTTTGCATTCAAAACGTTTATCAGTGTGCTCTTGTTAGGGCTTTGTCTTACGCTGCTACCCACTTATTCATTAACTGAAGATAAACTGCTGATCTCCATTTTCGGTGGTGTTTTTCTGGGTATTGGTATCGGATTAGTAATGAGGGCAGGGGCCGCATTAGATGGAATAGAAGTGTTTGCACTTTATACTTTGAGACGAACTTCATTTACCATTACAGAAATCATACTTGGTATCAATATCCTCATTTTTACAATTGCAGCATTAAAGGTTGGAATTGAATCTGCTTTATATTCTATTCTGACTTATTTTGCCGCTACCCGTACTATTGACTATGTTGTAGAAGGCTTGCAGGCTTATACGGGTGTTACAATTATTTCTGCAGAAAGCGAGGCAATTAAATATGAACTGGTAAATAGTATGGGGAAAGGCATTACTGTTTATAAAGGTGAAAGAGGATTTTTGCCTGGTAATTTTGAGGTGAGTGCTGATTGTGATATTATTTTTACCGTAATCACCCGCCTGGAATTAAGAAAGTTGAATAACCTTGTCCGAGATATTGATCCCAAGGCATTCATTTTTGCCAATACAATTAAAGAAGCCTCCGGCGGTGTAACAAAGCGAAGACATAAGCATTGATGATTATAAGCCCAGCACATCTTTAAGTTTCCCATACCCACTTCTGCTCACTGGAACTTTTACACCTGATCGAAGAATCGCCACATGATTATCTTTTTCATACGGGTCAATTCTTGTGATCTGCTGCACATTTACAATATAGGAACGATGTGAACGGACAAACAGATGTTTATCTAATGTGTTTTCAAAATGAGTCATTGTTTTGTTCTTCAAAAAATAACCTTCAGAGGTATGAATTTTCACATAGTCATCTGCAGCTTCTAAATATTGAACCTCATGCACCGGAATGATCTTAATCTTACTTCCGTTTTTAACAACTATACGTTGATTTTGTGAAGGAGATTGCGAAGCAGACTCCAATAGATCCTGCGTTGCTTTTTCTGCACTATTTCCCTTTTGATCTTTCCACTTGGCAATTGCTTTGTCAAATCTCTCCTGGTTAAATGGCTTTAATAAATAATCAATAGCATGTGCTTCAAATGCTTTGATTGCATATTCATCAAATGCCGTAGTAAAGATTACAGACGGTGGTTGCTCTAATAATTCTAACATTTCAAACCCGGTGATCTTTGGCATTTGAATGTCGAGGAAGATCAGGTCCGGCTGATGCTCCTGTATAGCTTTTAAGCCATCAAAACCGTCATTACATTCTTCCACCAGTTTCAGATCGGTGTGTTTTTGCAAATACTCTTTGGTAATGCTTCTTGCTAATGGCTCGTCGTCAATTATTAAAATTTTGCTCATAATATTATCCTTGCGGAATTTTTACGATAGTTGTAAAGATATTTTCTTTTGCATCAGTGGTCAACAGGTCAGTTCTTGCAAATAATAGATACAAGCGGCGTTGTATTGATTTTAATCCAAAACCTGCTCCTTGTTTAGGAGAAGATGTTTCCGGATCGAATGGATTGGTTACTTTAATTATTAAATTATTATCCTCCATTGTGGCGTACACCCGGATGGTCGTTTCGCCGGTAGTATCATACAAGCCAAACTTAATGGCATTTTCTACAATTGGTTGAAGCAATAAAGCAGGCAGTTTATAAGGGAGAGTATTTTCATCAATATGACTTTCTGTAGTAAGCCGGTTGCCAAACCGCACTTTTTCTATGTCAAGATATAGTTGCAGGTATTGCAATTCTTCTTTTAGTGTTACCCATTGGGTTTCTTCTTTTTTTATTGTGCCTCTTAAGAAATCAGAAAGCTGCTGTACCATTTTTCTGGCTTCCTCAGGTCTTGTTCCTATCAATGCATTGATTGAATTTAAACTATTGAAAAGGAAATGAGGTTGTAATTGCTGTCGTAGTTTGAAGAGTTCAGCTTCCCTGGCAAGTTTTTCAGCATCTGATTTTCTTTCTTCAAATTCTTTTTGCTCCAGTTGATTGAACCAGAGGATACTTATCATGGTAACACATCCGAGCAAAAGGAAAGAAATGCTGAAACGTATGGATAGGGAGTGATGTAACAATTCACTATAGCCCGGGTAATGGTCTAAAGCAAGTCTTAATAAAAGCTTCGTCAGCAGCAGCCAGATTATAGCCAGGAACAGGCAGATGGAGAAAATATTAATATATTGTTTACCACGGGGTAGATAATACCTGAGAGTATGCATTACTAATATACAGGCCAGAAGCAAAAGAGAATTGCTGATAGCGGCATCAATTATTGCTATTTGCCACGGCAATCCAAAAAAATGAAGAACAAAGATATTGTCAGCCACCATTACCAGCCAGCAAATAATAAAAATTATCCTGAACCTTATTATGGATAGTGGTGAGTTTGACATATAGATCAGGCGAGGTTCAATAATTCATGTGTATTGCCAAAACGAATCAGTTCTGCTTTTTTATGTACCATTTGTATATATGTTTCTGCATTCTCTTTTTCATCAATCCTTGAATATATCTCAGCGCCATCAATTAATTCACTTAATTGATAGAGTTCAGAAATACTGACAAATTTCCATTGTACCAGTTGCTGTTCCTGGTTAAAAAAAATTTCTTCTTCTTTTATACCTAGTATTTGTGCTTTGTGAAATGCTTCTTCTTTGCTTGCAGCCGTTATTAATCTTAACTGCTCATCAAATTGTGCAGCATGTTTTCCATCGCCGCAAAGAATTCTGAAAACCATTTTTGACAGGTACCAGCTCATAGTTGTTGGTTTGTAGTCGGTTATTAATCTTTAATACTCATTAGTAACTTTTGATTTCAATTCCACCGAACAAAACAGTTCCTCTCAGGATCAATGTTTTTTCAGGATGCCCGGTAATCGTTTGCATACGCCGTTTATCTTCAATGCCACCAAAGATCATAACAGCTTCAGATTTTATTTCCCAGTTGGAAGGAATAATAAGTTTTGTGCCTCCAAAAATGGTGGTGATCTCAAGGGTAGCAGGGTTGGTCATGTCGGCTTGTGAAAAATCAATTTCGGTACCGCCAAAAACTGTTACTATATCACCGCCTTTGAAATTTTTAGATATTATTATTTTTTTTGAACCACTGAAAATGCAGGTGCTGTCTAAAAAATCTTCTTTGTGGTTATATGTCTCATCTATAATAGTAGCTTCTTCTATGCCGGTTGAATCCAATTTCTTTTTTTTGGGTGTATCATCACAGGCCCATGGCCCACGTTTTGGTCTTAATATCATTACTGCGCCAATAAGTACCAATACGGAAGGCCATATATAGCGACGGATAGCCAGTTCGGGATAGATATCTCTTATCAAAAATGCTCCGCCACTAAGTACCAGAATAATCCAAACCGGTCCTTTAAAACCATGTCTGAAGCCAATAAAGAATCCTAAGGCTATTACAAAAGTTTTCCAGCTAAATAGCCACCCCGGAAGATCGGGTACCGATACCCGGATCAAAGCGGCAATTCCAATCAGCAGAATAAAAACACCGGTCCATACATGGCTGTTATTGCTACCAATTTCTACCCTGGCTTCCCACCGGTTTCTTCTGTCTTCCCTTTTTTTGCTGAAGTCATCTCTCATCTCTTTCAGATTTTAGCCAAAACTAACTGTGTAATTCTGAAAAGACAATGGGTAAAGGGTGGCTAAACCCCTAAACTCGGTGAATGGTGGAATTAACGGGGTTAAAATAAATGAGTTTACTAAATAATGGTTATCAGGAAAGTGAACAACTCCAGATCAATTGATAAGGATCTGTTTTGCCTTTAATACAAGTAAAAAGGAATGCTGTAATAAATGGCATATTAATTCTTTCTTCTGTAGTTTCTGTATCAGATGGGAAATCAATGACCATTGTACCGCTTACATACGTTTCAGTAGAAGAGGTTTCCAGTGCTTTAAAACCAGGAGGCATTTTCTCATTACCAAAACCTATTTCATAACGGCGATATGCGAGACGTTCTACCAGGTTCTGTAAGAATTCAGGCTGGTCAAATGCGGCTGAAATGTGTAGATTTTGTTTCATAACAAGGCGATTTATTTGTTTCAACCCTGCTCTGTCTGCACTTTACATTTCTGCCCCGCAGGGTCTGTATTATCTACGTATTAGATGCAAAGTCAGCCTTGTTTGCTTATTAAGGGATTGTGAAAGTTGAGATTTTTCAGTTTATGAACTCAAATTTATCACCATCAAACAAACCTTTATCGCTTAGCTTTAAATGTGGTATTACCAATAACGCCATAAATGAAAGTGTCATAAACGGAGAACTTAAGGTTGAACCTAATTCCTCTTTTACCATTTTATCAATAGCAGTATAATCAGCAGCAATTTTATAACCATCTTCATTGCTCATCAATCCGGCTACAGGTAATCCAAGAAGCATTTCTCTTTTATTGGATACTGCACTTATCCCACCTTCTTTTTCAATGATAAGATTTACCGCTTTGCAAATACTGATATCATCAACACCTACAGCAACGATGTTATGGCTGTCATGAGCTACGGAAGAAGCTAATGCCCCTTCTTTAATTCCGAAGTTTTTAATAAAAGCTTTTGCAATGGTTGCTTCTTTGTAGCGATTAACGACTACAATCTTTAGGATATCTCGTTCTGTATCGCTAACAATTTTTTTATTTGAAATTTTTGGTTCGAAGGAAAGCTGGTTGGTTATCAATTGGCCATCTAAGGCTTCAATTACTGGTATTTCACTCTCATTTTTCCAGTCTACTTCAAAATCGGAAACAAATTTTTTTGAACATGAGAAATTATTTATTATATAAGATTTTTGACTTTTAATTTTTGACCTACCTTGTTCAGCAACAACGTCTCCGTTAATAACAGTTTTTATTATTTCAAAGTCTTTCAGATCTTTTGCGATGATAAAATCTGCAGCATCTCCTTTTCTTAAAAGTCCAACGTCCAGTTTATAGTGAAGAACAGGATTGAGACATGCTGCTTTTAATATTTTAAAAATATCAATTCCTTTTGCAACAGCTCTTGCACAAAGTTGATTGACATGGCCTATTACTAAACTATCCGGATGTTTATCGTCACTGCAAAACATAATCATATCTGGCCAATCATTCAACAGATCAATCAAGGCGTCAAAATTTTTAGCTGCACTTCCCTCCCGGATAATGATCTTCATTCCGTATTTTAATTTATCAAGGGCTTCTTCTTTTGTAAAGCATTCATGGTCGGTATAGATGCCGGCATGAATATATTGTTTTGCTTTTTCGCCCCTCAGTCCCGGTGCATGGCCATCTATGGGCTTTCCTAAACGATGTGCTGAAGCAATTTTTTTCATGACTTCTTCATCCTTGAACAGCACACCCGGAAAGTTCATCATTTCACTCAGGTACTTAATTTCATCTCTTTTTAATAAGGTTTCCACATCAACCGCATTTAATGTTGCCCCTGCTGTTTCGAAAGTTGTGGCTGGCACACAACTCGGCGCACCAAAATTGAATTTGAATGGAACGGTTTTGCCATTTTCAATCATAAATTCAACGCCTTCCATACCGCAGACATTGGCTATTTCATGCGGGTCACTTATTGTAGCAACGGTACCATGAACTACTGCTAATCTTGCAAATTCAGAAGGGATAAGCATAGAGCTTTCTATATGCACATGACTGTCAATAAAACCGGGAAGTATGTAATACTGGTTTGCAAGTTCAGATTGATCAATAGGATTGATGGAAAGTATTTTTCCATCTTGTACAACTATTTCTGCAGGATAAATGGACTGATTAAAAATGTCGACAACATAGCCATGATAAAAAGACATGAAGAATAATTTACTTAAAGTTAAATTACTAACTTCAAACCCAAACTTCAAACTGCAATTATGAGAAATATTTTTGTACTGCTTGCTGCATTTTGCATATCACTTTATACAGATGCTCAAAAGAAGGAAGTCAAAATTCCTGGAGTAACAGATAGTAAAGAGGATGTCGTTTTTAAAAATTTACAATACCGATTGATAGGTCCGTTCCGGGGCGGCCGAAGTGCTGCTGTTGCTGGGAGTTATAAGAATACAAATACATTCTATTTTGGTGGTGTTGGTGGTGGAGTATGGAAAACAACAGATGGTGGCAGCAACTGGATGAATATATCTGACAAATTCTTTGGAGGATCTATTGGCTCTGTTGCGGTTGCGCCGTCTGATGAAACTATTATATATGCTGGCGAAGGTGAACACACAATGCGTGGAAATGTAAGCGAAGGATTGAATGGCATTTGGCGAACAGATGATGGCGGCAAAAACTGGAATAATCTTGGGCTAAAAGATGGACGCCACATAATTCGTATTGTTATTCACCCAAAAGATCCGGATATAGTATGGGTAGCTGTTATGGGACACCTATTCGGACCCAATGAAGAACGAGGTGTTTTTAAAACTATGGACGGAGGGAAAACATGGAAGAAGGTTTTATATGTGAATAACCAGACAGGATGTAGTGAACTGGTGATGGAACCCGGAAATCCAATGGTATTATATGCTGGGACATGGAGAGTGATAAGAACGCCATACAGTATGGAAAGCGGTGGTGAAGGTAGTGGCTTATGGAAAAGTACAGATGGGGGAGAAACATGGAGAAATATTACGGCTTCCAGAGGATTGCCAAAAGGTGTCTGGGGAATTGTTGGTGTGGCTGTGGCACCTTCCAACACGGATAAGATTTATGCATTGATAGAAAATGCAAAAGGCGGATTATTTGTAAGTACTGATGCCGGGGAAAGCTGGACATTACAAAGCAGTGATAATAATATCCGGCAACGGGCATGGTATTATACAAAAGTATTTGTTGACCCAAAGAATGAAAACAAAGTGTATTGTCCGAATGTTGGATTTATGTTCAGTACTGATGGAGGTAAGACATTTAAAAGTATACGAACACCTCATGGTGATCATCATGATCTTTGGATTGATCCGGAAAACCCAAACAGGATGATCGTTGCTGACGACGGTGGAGCTCAAGTTTCATTTGACGGTGGTACTAACTGGAGTACATATTTAAACCAGCCCACAGTCCAGGTTTACAGAGTTAGTACTGATAACGCATTTCCATATCGCATACTTGGTGGTCAGCAAGATAATAGTGCATTTCGTATCCGCTCCAGAACCTATGGGAGTGCTATAACTGAAAATGATTTTGAACCAACTGCTGGTGGTGAAAGTGGTTATGTAGTAGCTGACCCAACCAATCCGGATATTACCTATGGAGGAAGTTATATGGGTTTTATGGCAAGGGTTGATCATAAAACAAACGAAACAAGACAGATAAATGTGTGGCCCGATGATGGAATAGGAGCAGGAGCTGATGTACAGAGATTCAGGTTTCAATGGAATTACCCGATTTTCTTTTCGCCACATAATCCGAAAAGATTATATGCTGCAGGTAATCATTTGTTCGTTTCTGAAAATGAAGGGAGAAGTTGGGAGCAGATAAGCCCTGACCTGACTACAAATGATAAAACAAAACAGGTGCCAAGCGGTGGACCGATAACAAAAGATAACACAGGAGTAGAGTATTACTGTACAATTTTTACAGCTACGGAAAGTCCATACGAGAAAGATCTTCTATGGACAGGCAGTGATGATGGGTTGATTCATGTTAGCCGCGATGGTGGTAAGAATTGGGAAAATGTAACTCCTAAAGATTGTCCGAAGTGGATGATGTGGAATTGTGTGGAAGCTGATCCTTTCAAAAAAGGCGCAGCTTATTTTGTCGGTACAAGATATAAATTGGATGATTTTGCTCCATATATATATAAGACAGAAGATTACGGTAAATCATGGAAGAGAATTGATAATGGGATTAACAGGTTGCATTTTTCAAGGGCTATTCGGGCAGACAGAAAAAAGTCTGGATTATTATATGGAGGTACAGAGTATGGAATGTATATCAGTTATGATGATGGGACCAATTGGAAACCATTTCAATTGAACCTTCCAGTATTATCTGTAACTGATCTTGCTATAAAAGAAAACGATCTGATTGTTGGCACACAGGGCAGAAGCATTTACATTCTTGATGACCTGAGTGTAGTGCAGCAGACAAGCAGTGATATTGCAAATAAAGCATGGCATGTATTCACTCCTCATTCTGCATACAGGATGCAAGGCGGCGGAAGAGGATTCGGAGGCTCACAAAATAATGTAGGAATGAATCCCCCGAATGGGGTTGCAATCCCGTTTTATTTGAAAGAGATAACAGATTCAACCAACTTGACTGTTGTAGTATTGGATAAGGATAAAAAGGAGATCAAAACCTTTAGTACATCATCTAAGGAAAATAAAATTGAAGTAAATCCCGGTCTAAACAAGTTTATATGGAATATGAACTATGCTGATGCTGAGAAGATACCTGAAGGAATGATTGTATGGAATGGAAATGTTTCGGGTCCTAAAGCTATACCCGGAAGTTATTATGCAAAATTCATTTTAGGTAAAGATTCCATAGAAGTTCCATTTACTATTAAAGGTGATCCAAACTATAAAGTAACATTGGCGGAATATGAAGAGCAATTCAACTTTTTGATAACAGCCAGGGATAAATTTAGTGAGGTTATTACTTCTTTAAAAAATATAAAAGAGATCCGTAGCCAGATGAATGACTATAAAGATAAATGGGCTTCCGATTCAGTGAAAGATGTATTTGCCTTAATGGATAGTATTGATAAACGAATGACATCTGTTGAAGAAGCATTACACCAGAATAAGGCAAAAAGCGGACAGGATGTATTGAATTATCCGATTAGGCTTGACGATAAACTGAGCGGTCTGTATGGTAATGCCCAGGCCGGAAATGGTGCTTTGGCAAAACAAATGAAAGAAGCTTACATAGTTATTGGTGGTCAGATAGATGTGCAATTGAATTTACTTAACAAGATTATGAATACTGACCTGGAAAAGTTGAATCAATTGATAAGAGATAAAAATCTTCCGGTGATCGGAATTAAAGCAAAGAAGTAGAATATAAAAAATAAAAAAAGGCTTCATACGAAGCCTTTTTTATGCAGTTATTTATAATTTTTTAGTACGTTCTTTCATCAAGGCAATAGCCTCTTCCTTACTGCTAAAAGTTTTGTTGTCAATATTTACCAGGTTGTCAGCCAGTTTATCATACCGCTTGGTCATCAGCCACACAAAAACATGGAGGTAGTGAATGCCATCAAAAATAAAAGTCTTTTTTTCTACAAATTGATCTTTAAGTTTTAAAAACTCAATAGGTATTTCAGTGTAATGCATCGCAGGTCTTAGGTGATGCACAGTATGATACCCGTCGTTCCAGCATATCTTATTATATTTTGTATTGATACAATTAATGGCACTGGTAAAATTATCTTCAGGGTTATTCTTGTCTATGAATGAATGTTGTGCCCAGTTTCCAAGCATCATTACAATTCTTGCAAAAACAAAAGGAATTATATAGATGAAAAGAGTAGCCTTAAAATTTACAAAAGACATTCCGATGCAAAACATATAAAAAGCCATTTCTCCATATGTAAGGCGCATGTATAGTTTTTTTCTTTTTCTTGAAAATAAATACATGAACGTATCTCTGAATCCAAGAATAAGAAACCGGGTTACATATTTTGTAAAATCCCATAAACTATCTCGTTTGTACTTTAATGTACTGCTGGCATCATCTTCCTGGTTGTTTTCAACATGATGCATGGCCATATGGTGTACAAAATATGTTTCAGGTGTGTGACCGAAAAAAGGGCATACAAACCAAATGATATAATGATAAAGCCAGGTATAAGATTTAGTAAACAGTTTACGATGACTTATGCAGTGAAGCATCAGGCCAAACCTTCCTTTGAAATACATTTGAGAAACATAGAAATAAGGAATGTATAGTAGCCACCAATACCATCCTTGTAACAAAGGAGTATATAAGATGATTGCGATTGGAATTACTAATATATGAATCGCAGTCAGTAGATGAATAAATGGAAGATCCCTTTTATCATTCATTAATTTCAGCCAGAATTTTTCATATCGGCTAAATTGCCTGGGTTCAGTATAAGTGGGGTCTGTAAGTGTCGTCAGTGCCTTCATTCAATTTTAATAATATCTGTTCTTGAAAGTTTGTTTGATTGGGCAAGCCCTTATCCAAGGGGCTGATTATCAATATTGTGAATTAATAATTGTGCTAAAATTACAAGTTTCTAGGCAATAAGAAACTTTTGTTTACTATTTATACTTTAATTGGTTTCATGATAAAAATCATTTAATCAACTTTTCTCGAGTCCGATAACATGGATTCTCAGGTGTTTTCCGTTTACAATCTAAATAATAGTTCCCATCGTAGCTAATAGGAATTCACCAATTATCCTAAGTACAGTCATTTTTTAGTCCCTCCTTATTTAATTATTAATATTTTTTTTAACCAATGCAGAGAGCCAAAATGCACCCCGTTAAAGAAGGGGCTAATTATTTTCTTAACAATTAAACTAATGATTTATGAAAAAAAAGATCTATGCATCTATTTTATTATTGGCTCTTACTGCACAAATGATCCCGATTGGGGTTTTTGCATCCAGCCACAGAGAGGCACCATTGATTTCTAATGATCCATTGGCAGACAATACGGATCTTTATGCTTTTCGAAGTCCGGATGATCCTAATAAAGTAACTATTATTGCCAGTTATGTTCCGGGGCAATTACCACAAGGGGGGCCCAATTATTATTCATTTGGAGAAAATATCCGATATGAAATCCATATTGATAATAATGTAGCCACAAAAGGTGATGATATTACTTATCGGTTCACATTTAACAAGACAAATGAAGATCCGACAACATTTTTTAATATACGCCTGGGTAAACAAAATCTGAAAACTACTTATAAGCTTGAAAGAAGTACAGATGGTGGCAAAAAGTTTACAACAATTGTAAATAATGGTACTGTACCCCCACCCAATATCGGTCCCCGATCAATAAGCTCACCCGTTGGATTAAATGTACCAGATTATGAAACATTAATCCAGAACTCAATCAAAACAGCATCAACAGGCGAAAAAGTTTTTTGTGGTACTTCCGACGATCCATTCTTTGTAGATCTTGGAGGTGTATTTGATCTGGGTGATGCACCACGTACAACCGGTTCACAATCCAGTGATGGTTTAAAATGTCTGAATGTATCTACTATTGCTTTACAAATTGATATTGCAACATTGCAGAAGAATAATAAACCGGTTTCACAGGCAACTAATATCCTCGATCCTGATTATGTTATTGGAGTTTGGGCTTCTGCCAGTCGCCAGAAAATATCCGTTTTAAAAGACCATAAGGATTTTGAGAAGGATTTAAGAGATACGAACTCTGATAAAGATAAGGATAAGGATGATCCTAGTAAAGGCCCTTGGATTCAGGTCTCAAGATTAGGCATGCCATTAACAAACGAGGTAATCGTTCCAATTGGTAAAAAGGATTACTGGAACTCACTGACACCTTATCAGGATCTTGAAAAACTAAGTGAATTTGGAAATCATTTTTACAATCCTGAATTAGGACTCTACATGGATGATGCTTTATTCGGAGGGGCAGTTCCTGCATTAAGCCCGTTACGGATACAAAAGAACTCTTTAGGACAGTTTGGATTTGGTAATGGTCAAAACGGATTGTATGGATTAAAAGGAAATCCGGCTTTAAATGGCACTGCCTTATCAGAAGCAGCATTTGGAGGATTGTTATTACCTTCTCCCAATTCACCACGTTCCGTGGATCTATGGCCTATTTTTAATACAGGTGTTCCGAATTTAAAACCATATCAACTTGCAACAGGAAAAGGTGGTAATCCACTGGCTGCAGGAAAACCATTTATCAATAATTTTTTACCGAATGGTGGTGACATGCTGCGATTGAATATGGCAGTTCCGCCAACTCCAAGAAATCATCCTATGTTCAGCAACCTGGGTATTGTACAGGCAGCGGTACTGGGATTGACTGATCCGGCTTACAATTCAAGTACATCGTTACAGAATATTCCAAACATGGACGGTTTTCCAAATGGCAGAAGGCTGGAAGATGATGTAGTAAGGATTGAATTACAGGCTGTAAGTGGAATTGCACTTGCTGCAATTGGTTTATGGTATGATGATTTCACTGGCACCAATCCTGTGACTCAGGATTTGATTGATGTATTAACCTATACTGCCGGAGTAACATCTAACGATGCTCCTTTAAAACCAGCTTTCCCTTATGTTGCTTCACCATGGGCAGGAACACATAATTGCGATTGTGGAACCAATGGCAATGTTTCAGCAAAAGAACAATCAATTGCAGGTAAAACCATAAATACTAAATCCCCTGTAGCTGAGCTCGGCCTTAATACACCGGAGATGAACCTCACAGCATTCCCAAATCCTGCTGATGGCACCAGCACAATTAGATATAGTGTTGATGTAAATGCAAGGGTTAAGATTGTTATTTATGACATTGAAGGGAAGGTGATAAAAGTTTTATCTGATAAACAACACGAACCGGGAGTATATACTCTGACTTGGGATAATAGTCAGTTAGCAAAAGGAACGTATATTATTTCTGCTAATAAAAACGGAATGACCAAGCAGGTCTTCAAATTAGTGAAAAATTAAAGTATAAAGAAAGCAACAGGCTTGTATTTTACTTGCCTGTTGCTTTTCATTAGTAGTTCCATTAAATTTTCTGGTATGAGAAAAAAAAATATAATTTCTTTGGTGCTGTTGGTAATACTTGGTGCATCAGTATTCACCTTTATCAGTTTTAGTAAAAAAAAGGGGAATGATGAGGAGTTGCTTACCAGCTTATTGCCAAGAAAAAACTCTCTGGCTTATTCGTCAGAATGGCCGGTAGTTAAGAACAATGCAGAAATATTAATGGCAAAAGTTACAAAGGATCCAACTGATAAGAAATCATTACTTGAGTTAACAGCATTATATATACAAGAAGGTCGTAATACTGGTAATTTCAGTTATTATAATAATGCTGCCTTGAAATGCATTGATGCCGTTTTAAAAGTGGAAAATGAGAATTTTGAAGCACTTTCTTTTAAATCTTCAATTCTCCTATCTCAGCATCACTTTGAAGGAGGATTAGCCTTAGCAGAAAAAGCCCGGCAGTTATACCCACAAAATGCATTCGTTTATGGTTTGCTCATTGATGGAAATATAGAAATGGGAAACTATGAAACTGCTCTTGCTGCTGCAGAAAAAATGATTTCCATCCGGCCTGATATTCGTTCCTATTCCCGTATCGCTTACCTCAGAGAAATTTTCGGCGATATTCCCGGGGCAATAGAAGCAATGAAACTGGCGGTAGATGCAGGCTCTACAGGCGATGAGAACACAGAATGGTGCAGAGTTCAGTTAGGAATGCTTTATGAAAAAACAGGTAAGATACTGGAGGCAAAAATGCAATACACTATTGCTGAAACTAACAGAAATAACTATCCTTATGCATTAGCTGGATTAGCCAGAATTGCTATTGAAGAAATGAAATTTGAAGAGGCAAAAATGCTGTATTTAAAAGCAGATTCAATTATTCCGGATCATATGTTTAAAGAAGGACTGGCAGAAGTTTATACAATTACAGGAGAGGAAATAAAATCGAAAGAAATAGCACATGATATACTTGAATATGTAACTGAATTATCTTCTGTTTCAAATACAAAAAATGATGAGGGACAAAATGAAGATCATGAGATGGCACATGCCTGTATGGGAGTTGGAGATTATTCCCGTGCACTCAAATTTGCAATGAAGGAATATAATCGCAGACCGTTGAATATTGAAGTGAATGAAACAGTAGCTATCATTCTTCTTCAATTGGGTGAACCTGGTAAAGCAGTTTCTTACATTACTAGGGCACTCAAAACAGATTGTAAAAATCCTGAACTGCTTTCTCATGCAGCTTTAATTTATGCAGAAGCAGGGGATACAATAAATGCCAGACGATATTATCAGGAGGCGTTTAAAAATAAACCTGTTTTATCCAAAACCCTTCAACTGGAAATTAATGCTAAAATGAAAGAAATTGGATTAGCTCATCAGTCGCATTTAAATATGTGATTTTTAAATAAAGGATAGATATTGTGTTTTCATCATTTCAATGAAAGAGAACAGGTTTACATTGGCTTCCGGGTATTAATATCTTTTACTGGTTAAAGGACCTATGAAATAACCAATATCCGCATTTTATTATGTCGAAATAAGCACATTATTCATCGGAAAGATCTGGTCTTCTTTTTTTTGTTCTCAAAACTGACTGTTCGTGTCGCCAATCTTCAATTTTTTTATGATCACCACTCATTAAAATATCGGGTACTCTCCATCCACGAAAATCAACTGGCCTTGTATAAACGGGTGGTGCCAGTAAATTATCCTGAAATGAATCTGTAAGTGCAGATGTTTCATCATTGAGTACTCCTGGCAACAAACGGCCAATTGCATCTACCAATATAGCTGCCGGTAACTCACCGCCACTTAATACATAATCACCTATAGATATTTCTTTTGTGATAAAATTTTCTCTTATCCTTTCATCAATTCCCTTATAGTGTCCGCAGATAAGGAGCAGATTTTCTTTTAATGATAAACTGTTTGCTACTTTCTGATTAAATGTTTCGCCATCAGGTGTAAGGAAAATGATCTCATCAAACTTCCTTGATTGTGATAATTCTTCGATTGCTTTTACCAAAGGTTCACACATCATCACCATGCCGGCACCTCCACCATACTGGTAATCATCCACCATCCCATATTCATTTATGGCCCATTTTCTTAACTGATGTACTTGTACGGTCAGTAACCCTTTTTCCTGGGCTCTCTTCATGATGCTGTGCTGAAAAGGACTTTCCAATAATTCAGGAATAACTGTAAGTATATCTATGTGCATACAGCAAAGATAGTGACTACACTTATGCTGCCGGATAATAAGGAACCTCCGGAGAACCGGAGGTTCGGCATTGAAACAAAAACCAACAAATATCCGCATCAGGCGGAATTTCTTTCATCTTGCTTATTTCGCTGAAAAGTTTTAAACTGAACAGCATAATAAAGTGAAGAAGCAAGTGCAATCACCACAGCTAAAAAGCCGAGCAAAAAAGGATAGTTATTTAATTTGATTGGTGTATAAAATGTTTTTTTCTTACCCGGTTTCGCAAATGGTGCTTTTTCTGTTTCCACAGGTTTGCTTTCAGACTTTATGTATTCAACTATATTTTTTATATTCTCTTCTGTCAAGTCCGGATGATCGGGCATTGGTACTTTATTAAATTTCTCATACACATTTATTGCATCTGCATCGCCGCTTTTTATCAGGGTTTGGGATGAATGAACAAATTTAATAATCCAGTCAATACTTCTTTTTTCATGAATGCCTGATAAAGCCGGTCCTGTCATTGTTTTATTGATATTGTGGCAGGCGGCACACCGGGTAAGAAAAAGTGACTTTCCCTCTTCAATAGGAGGAATTGCCTGAGACTGAAAAGTCATAAGTAAAAATGTAAGAATGTTTAATGCAATAAATCCCTTATTCATGTTTCAATTTTTTTATGTCTCTAATCAGTTGATTTACTTCTTTTGAACTGGTTCCATCATAATAGCCCCGTATCCTTTTTTTTGTATCTATCAGTACCAGCTTTTCACTATGTATAAAATCATCCGGGCCTCCGTCACCATCTGTTGCCACAATAAGAAAACTGTTGCGGGCCATTTTATAAATGTCTTTTTTGTTTCCTGTTAGCAAGCTCCAGTTTCTGGTGTCAATGTTATAATGGTCTGCATATTTTTTTAATTGTGTTGCTGAATCCCTTTCAGGATCTATGGAAATCGAATTGATCAGAACCTTTTCATCTCCTGCAAATTCTTGTTGTACTGCTTTAAGGTTATTTGTCATTTTTGGACAAATAGAGGGGCAGTGTGAAAAGAAAAAATCTGCAACTACAATTTTGTTCTTCCATTCATCAGTTCCTTTAATGTTACCATCCTGGTCTGTTAAACGGAACTCTGTTATACTATGATCTTTTGTTTTTCCCAATACCGGAAGAGAACCGGCATTTTTCTCATATATCGTTACTAATGCATAAGCGGCGGCAGGTACAACCAGCACCAGCAATGCAAATAACCATATAGATGAGTTCTTTTTCATTATTTACTGGCTTCTATTGGTAAAGGGTTATCAATATTATATCGTGGTGAGCCGGGTCCGCTATTTTTATTTACGTTCAATAATGCTGGTATATAAGCTAATAGTATTATAATGATCATAGTGACCAGCCAGGGTTTGAATTTGTCAAACAGCGGAACCCTTTTCTCATCATGATAGGCTTCACTCACCGGAATTTCCAGTATACCTTCTTCTTTTTTCTTTCTGAGTATTGTTCCAAAGAAGACAATAATGAAAAGCATACCTGCTGCGAACATGATGATACCCCCCAGCATTGCAAGCAATGTTGTAGGAACCCAATCACTTCTGAATAATTCACTATCCGGGTTCAGGTAAGTGGTTCCAAGATTTGTTCTTCTTGGTTCTCCTCTTAATCCACCCCAGCTCATACCAAATGAAAAGATCAGCATGCCGATCACCCATAAGTATGGGATGATCGTATTCAGCTTTGGCCAGAATATTTTCTTACCGCTAAGTTTTGCATAGATGTATAAACTCATTCCAATTATTCCAAGAAATACCGGGCCTGCCACTGTCATATGGAAATGCCCGGGCATCCAGGCTGTATTATGAACTACATTATTTAACGAGTATGATGCATTAACGATTCCTGTAACCCCTCCAAAAATGAACAGGATCAACCCACCAATGAAATAGGAGAACAAAAATTTGTTTTCATTGAACCAGGGTAGTTTTACCATCCAGCCAAATAATCCTTTTGCTCCGTTTTTTCTACCAGCATATTCTAATGATGCTGCCAAAGTAAATGCAGTAATAAAACTTGGTATGGCTACACCATAGGTTAATAGGCCATGAAAGAATTTTACACCTTGTGTAATGGTCGGGTCGCTATACTGATGATGAACACCTACCGGGATAGAGAACAAAAGAAATAAGAATAATGCAATTCTTCCTGCCAGGTCTGAGTATAGTTTTCCGCCTGCCACTTTTGGAAGTACAGTGTAAAACATTATATAGGCAGGTAATAACCAGAAATACACTAATGCATGTCCAAAGAACCAGAATAAAGTTCTTGCCAGGTTTACATTCACTGTTTTTGTCCAGCCCATTGACCATGGAATAAGAAGAACTAATACCTCATAAGCAACAGCCAATGTGCAAGTAAACCAGATGATAAAATTGATCAATGTTCCCAGAACTGCCAGAGGAGTTTTTGTAGTTGGATTTTCTTTTTTCCATTTCATGTACATCCTTGCCCAATCAAACAAAGGAAACCAGGAACCTACAATTAATAAAGCAGCTCCAAGATAAAAAAGTGGATGTGCTTTTAACGGCGGATAAAATGTATATAGAACTGATGCCTTTCCTGCAATCATTGCCCAGGCAGCCATTAATGTGCCAATGAGCATAAAACAGAAGCTTAGCCACATCAGTTTCTTGTTTGGCTCCTTCTTTAAATAGAAGGTCATTGTTACATGACCAAATGCAACAGCAAAGAATGTAGTAAGAACAATTGCATTGATAACACCATGAAGAGTGAGGCCCTGGTAATAATCTAATTTTGCAAAAGATGTTTGTTGGATTGCTCCTGCACGGTAAATGGTTTGCATCAGGCCATGATAAATACCTATCAGCAATAAAGCAACAGGTATAGCCAATTCCAGGAATATTACTCTTTTAAATGAATTTGATACTTGCATGTTTCGTTTGGTTTTCTTTTTATTTAGCATCCGGATAATTGACAATAACCTGTGCCCGCATATTCTGGTGGCCTACACCGCAATATTCATGGCATACGATATCGTAAACACCAGGCTTGTCAAACTTTACAGTGGTTTTATTTATGGCACCTGCCACTGCCATCATGTTTATATTCTTATTAGAAATATTGAAGCCATGCACTACGTCTTTAGAAGTCAGATAAAAATCTACTTCACTGCCAACCGGGATATATATTTCTGAAGGCTGAAACTGCCACATGGAGGCAACGGAAAAAACCTGGTAGGTCTTCTCATCTATCTTATTGATTTTTGGCTCTGAATATGCTTTATCATACGGTAAGCATTCCGGCACATCTGATCTATATTTATTTTTTGCATAGAGCAGGGAAAATACAAACAACCCCATCAATACAAGGGAGGCCATGATCACCCTTTTTTCGGTTTTATCTATTATCATATCTGGAAAGTTTATGATCTCTCGATCATCAAATAATAAATGCTATAAAAGAAGACTAAAGTGAGAATGACCAAAGCAATAAAGAATGCAATGGCTCCTTTTGGAAAGAATTTTTTTTCGTCGGGTGAATCCATGTTGGTTATTTTTTAAGTTTCGGAGCAAATTTATTAGTAGCTTATCAACCTGAATATGATTTATAAAAGGTGGTAAACATGATTTTAATCATGTTTATAATTATTGATGTTTATAAAAGAAAAGCCGCTTAGAAAGCGGCTTTTAGACGATCGGCAGATTTAGTTCATTGGTATTTTATTTATATCTCCAAACATTTTTAATGCTTGTGGAAAAAGAATATTGTTCTCCAAATGTATATGCTGGTGTAAGTCAAGCTCAAAAGCATGAAGTGAAGCAAAACTTAATTGATAGGTAGTACAGGCATCAGCTGGGGGAGTATAATTATTAGTAAGCTTTCTTATTTCAGCCAGCATATCACCTGCATGTTCATGTTCCTGTTCCATCATATTAACAGGAGACAGGAGATAACTGCGGTTTGTCAGGATCTCTTTTCCTTCCTGAATTTGATTTTCAATATCTTTTATCCTGGGGAAT
>CAYVSH010000036.1:0-3507 GCA_964453625.1 uncultured Chitinophaga sp. | reverse complement strand
AAACCAACTCCTCTTTTTGCATATGAAATTCCATCTCTTCTTTTACAGCTACAAAAAGCTGGAATACTTTAATCATTTCAGGATGCAGAGCACCATGTTTTGTTGCTACCTTTTGAAGGTAACCAAGTATTGCAGGCATTTCATTTTTTACATAAGTGTGATGTGTAGAAACAATATGTTCCGCCAGTTCTGTTAATGAAAGATCGTTATAATTGACAGATGAGCCATTGTTTCCATTTGTTTTATCCAATTCAGTTATTACTTCATCCGGATTAATATTACTTTCTAGGCATGCTTGTTCAAGTGTTCTCTTCCCTTTACAGCAAAAGTCAAGATGATGTTTTTCGAAAACAGAAGCTGCTTTGTGATTTCCGGCAACGATCTGTGCCAATGTTTTTGATGATAATGAGTTCATGAGAATAGATTTTATGTTGTATTAATTTGTTTACAGATCTTTTTTATTGAATTTTTTAACAGCCAGCCAGAGTGGAATTGCAATCCACAACGCCATAATTCCGGTGGTGAATAATATACCCGTTCCGCTTCCAAAGAAATCTTTGTATAGAGCCCCGGTATATCCCATCAATGCACTTACATCCATCTTAAGCATGATGAAGATCCTGCCAAGGTCAATTGGATTCAGGGCTGATATAACCAGAGTAAATTTTTCCAGCGGGTAATCACTGAATGAGAACAGGATCAGTAAGACAATGCCATCATATATTAATGTAAAATAAAACCAAAGCAGCAATGCAGCCCCAATACCTTTCGCTTTATCTCTTGCTCTTACAGAAGCGAAAAATGCGATGGAGGTAAAAACCATTGTAAGTGCTGCCCCGGTAAAAAGTATAGCCATGCCAGTATCCGTTGCTGCGTATAGGAGAACAGGAATTCCCACACCAATAAAAAATGCTGAAAGTAATGAGAGGCCAATTCCTGCAAATTCACTCAATAAAATTCTTTTCCTGCTCAGTGGTTGCGACAGCATCAGTTCTATAAATTCATAGGAATTATAATAATGGATGGTTGTAAATACAAGACTTACTAATGGCAAAACGATCAAAATTATATTCATCAGACTAAGCATGGCTTTGCTGCTATCTTCTTCCATCTGGAACATGCTGACAGAAACAATAAAGAGGAATAAGGTATAAGCAATGATGATCTTACTTCTTAGAATATCATACAACACATATTTGGAAAGCTTCATCATTGTTTTTTTATTTTTTGTTTAATACTTCAGAAATAAAATTGCCGGCAGGGTCTTCTCCTTTCATAATTCTTGCAATTGCTTTACCCAGTTTTATTTCACCGGTATCTTCCCGAAGTGTTTCAATATTTTTGAGGAACTGCATTTTGCCCTCCTGCAGGTACATTATATGAGTAGTCAGTTCATCAAGATCACTAAGAATATGAGAAGTGATAAGTATTAGTTTTCCTTTTTTCTTTTCTCGAATGATCTTTTCTTTTAAAATTTCAGATGAAAGCGGATCCAACCCTGCAGTAGGCTCATCTAAGATCAAAACAGGCGGGTCAAAAAGAAATGCAATGGCTGCACTAACTTTTTGCCGTGTCCCCCCGGATAGTGTACGCATAGGTTTTTCAAACATTGAACAGAGATCAAACTCTTTTATTAGTTCGTTATCCAGGTTCTCTTCCATTTCATTCCGAATGTTTTTCAGCATACTGAACAACTGGCCAATTTTCATGTTGTCCGGATAGCGGCCGATCTGCGGCATATAGCCAATGTCTTTCCGATAGGCGAATCCGCCATTGATGTATTCATCTTTGAAAAAAATTTTTCCGATATCAGGTTTTACCATCCCAAGAATGGATTTGATCAATGTCGTTTTTCCAGAACCATTGGGGCCGATCAATGAAATGACCTGGCCCTTTTCAAAGGAAGCTGAAATAGTATCCAGTGCTTTTAATTTCTTAAACAGTTTATTAATATTTTCTAACCGGATCATAATGAAAAGGGTTTCATTTTTGGTTTATTATCTATTAGATTTTCAGGGGTAAGACTTGGGATAGCTTTTTCGGCCTTATCAAGCAATGTGACCATAAAACTTCTGAGCAGAATCAAAGCATTCGGATTTTGTTCGATGATCATCGAATACATACTAACGGGATGATAAGTTATATCTCCGATACCATCTTTATTCAGGTCATAGCCTTCATATTTATCCCAATAGTTATGATCAAAGCTGCTTGCAACCATGGTGCCGTTGGTGGCAATGTCAAAAGTGTTGCTCTTGAAATTGTTTTTGGTAATAACATTGTCAACACAGTTGGCCTGCACTTTCATTGCCCAGCCATTTTTACTGAACAGGTTTTGTTGTACATCAATCCTATTGCAGCCTTCCATGAAAATGCCAACAGTATTCGAAATAAACTGATTATTTATAATCCTGCTATCGGTAATATCTTTTAGCAGAATAGCATAAGAGGCAGTTCCCCAGTTTTGTTCAAACACATTATGCTCCATTCTCACATGGTGGGTGTACATCACAGCAACACCAGCCCCGTTTTTTCTGAATGTGTTGTACGCATAATAATTATTATGAGAGAACATAAAATGTAAACCGTATCGGATATTGTTCTCACTCTTATTATTCCTGATCTCTGAGTCGGTTACAAATTCAAAATAAATTCCATCCCGATGTCCTTGTATATGATTATTGGTGATAAATGCATGTGATGACTTCCATATATGAATACCATTGCCTGCACTTTGTTCAGAAACTGCTTTACCTGAAATTTCATTTCCCTTTATTGTGCAATATGTACTGTTGGCTAAATGTATACCGAAATGAGCATTGCTGATTTTATTGTTTTCTATGATGACTTTGGTGGCATCTACAATATTAATGGCAGAAAAATCATCTGAACTGGAGTGTTTGGAATCAATAAAATGAAAGCCCTGCACATTTACGTTAATGCCACTAATAACCATGTTTTCGAACTTCTTTTGGCCGTCAATTACAGGAAAATCAATTCCAATCAGCGTTAGTGATTTATTAACTGTTATCCTGCCTTCACGATAAGTACCGGGAAATACTTTTACTGTATCACCGGGTTTTGCCAATGCTATCGCATTAGATATACTTTTTATCTGCCTGTCTTTGCCTACAACAATTGTATTGGCATAAGCGAAGAAAGGAAGGTTCAGGAGTAATATTAGTTTGAATAGCTTCATTGATTATTTACTTCTTTCTAACAGGTCAGTCCAGCGAAGTACCTGGCCGGATGTGCCCTTTGATTTTTCGGCTTCCTCTTTTGTGGCAAAGCCAGCGGCATTGCTTCCCATGGGGCTTCTTAAATCAGAGTTGACTGCAAACCATGCCTTCTCTACGTCAATGAAATCATTGGGCTTATTAAAATTCATGGTAAGTGTTCTTGCAATATCTTTTTCCTCAAGTGTATTTGATTTGATGAAATTGATCATGCATCGCATATCATCAAATTTGTAAACCTTTCCTTTTTTTGTAATGATCTCTCCTCCGA
>CAYVSH010000035.1:0-24000 GCA_964453625.1 uncultured Chitinophaga sp. | reverse complement strand
TTTTTCTTCGAAAAACAAAAACGTAAAACCTTATCATCTTTTCCGCTTTGATAAAAAGCCGAAACAGGTATTGTTGCCACTCCTGCCTCCTTTGTTAAGCGAACAGCAAAATCCTTATCTGCTTCGTCGCTGATGTTTTCATATGTACCACAAATAAAATAACTGCCGTATGATCGTTGCAACGTGAATCTTGTTTGCTGCATCAATTCTGTGAAATAGTCCCTTTTCTCCTGCATGATGGAAGAAAGTGTTAAATAGGCTTCTTTATTCTTTAAAAAATTTGCCAGCGCCACTTGCGTAGGTGTAAAACAGGTAAATGCATTGAACTGGTGAACTTTTCTGAATTCTTTTGTTAATGCAGCCGGCGCTACACAATAGCCGAGTTTCCATCCGGTGCAGTTATAGGTTTTGCCAAAGGAAAAGCAAACAAAACTACGCTCCAGTAAATCAGGATACCTTAAAATGCTTTGATGTGGAATATTATCAAAGATCAAATGCTCATACACTTCATCGCTGATGATAAAAATATTTGTTCCTTCAACTGTCTTTCTTAATTCCTCCATATCTTTTTCTCTTAATACACTTCCCGTTGGATTATGCGGTGAGTTTATAATGATGGCTTTTGTTTTTTCAGTAACGGCATTTTTAACTAAGTCCCAATCAATGTGATAATCCGGAAAAACCAATGGAACCGGAACGGCTGTTGCCCCGTTTATTTCAATATTTGGGATATAACTGTCATAGCAAGGCTCAAACACTATTACTTCATCTCCGGGATGCAGAATTGCGGTTAAAGAAGAGTAAATAGCATAAGTGCCGCCGGGTGTTATTGTGATCTCTGTATCTGGATTTAAACTGGATTGATAAAGAAATGCTGCTTTCTCAGCAATGGCTTCTCTAAGCGGCATCCATCCAGGCATAGGTGGGTATTGGTTGTAATTGTTTTTCATTGCTTCATTAACCAAAGCAACCAGTTCTTCACTCATCGGGTAATCAGGGAAGCCCTGGCCAAGGTTGACAGCTTTATATTCATTGGCCAATGCACTCATAACTGTGAAAATGGTAGTGCCTACGTTGGGGAGTTTGGAAGGAATTTGAATTATACTCAAGCTTAATAATTATGTATTGAGTAAAATTAATTGCATTTGACCAACAATGAAAGATAAGTTCAGTATTTTGTTGTTTTGAAATTTACCCTGCTTTGCCATTAATAAAAAAACTGAACGCCTTCTTCAACCCCGAACAATTTCAAGGATGGGGAAAGAAGAAAAAATATTTTGAAGGCTGGTATTTTAAACTCATCAGTGCTGATGAAAAAAATGCCTATGCCTTTATTCCAGGAATAGCAATGGATGAAAACGGAAACTGTCATGCTTTCATACAGGTATTGGATGGTAAAAAAAGAACTTCTGTTTATCATAGATTTCCTTTCGGTGATTTTATTTCAAAGCCAAACAGGTTTTCAATTACCATTGGCAATAATCATTTTTCTGCAGAACAAATACATATTGACCTTCCCGGTATAAAAGGTACACTTGATTTTTCAGGAAATGTTTCCTGGCCCAAGCCCTGGTATTCTCCCGGCATAATGGGGCCTTTTGCTTTTGTGCCTTTTATGGAGTGTTATCATGGTATTGTGAGTATGGATCATACCATAAATGGAACGTTGATGATTGATGATAACACTATTGATTTTACCAGTGGAAGAGGCTATATCGAAAAAGATTGGGGACGTTCTTTTCCTTCTGCCTATTTCTGGATGCAATCAAATCATTTTAGTAAAGAAGGCATTTCATTAAAATGCTCTGTTGCAAAAATTCCATGGATCAAAAGTTCTTTTGTCGGATTTATAGCAGGAGTGTGGTTACAAGACAGGTTGATCCGTTTTACTACTTACAACCAATCGAAACTGCGTAAATCATTTGCCAATGAAAAAGAAGTGGAGGTAGTTTTAGAAAATAAAAATCACCTGCTGGAAATACTGGCATTGAGAGAAGGTGCTGCTGAACTGGCTTCTCCCATCAATGGTTTTATGAACGGAAGAATTGAAGAAAGTATGACCTCGTCAATAACCGTAATGCTGACAGATAAAAAGAATAATATTGTTTTGCTGAGTGATACGGGTAAGAATGCCGGACTTGAAGTAGCCGGAAACATCAAAGAGATATTGGTATAAAAAATGGCCGGTTTGATGCCGGCCAGTATTAAATAAAATCTGATCTCATCACTTCACTTGTATCTTGGCAAACTTCAGGTTTGTTTTTGCCAAAGCATGCATCCGCCAGGAAGGCACATACACTTCATTATTTACTACAAAAGCATGGCGGGGCATCAGTATTGTTTCTTCCCGGTTTGGAGAAATGATCTTTCGGGTCATTTTACCAGTTGTAAGATCAATTGAAACGCCATACGTATTACTTTTCTTCCTGAAGTTGGTAACCGTTTTTACTTTATCGCCGTATTCAGGATTTACATTATTGCTTGTATGATCGTTCATGATGATCACAAGGTTATTATTATTGATGAGGCTTACATATGATGAGTAAAAAGGCATACCGCCTGCTGCTGCAAAATAACCGCCCCTGTCATAATCAAATGAAAAACCCGGGCCAGTGTTGGTGCTGGTTGTTCTTACTTCTTCCAGTTGCGATTTTGCTAAGGCATTCAGCCATTTTATATTTCCGTTCTTGTCTGCATTGATCACCAGTATATCCTGGTTTGTAAACCGGTGAACATAAGTTGTGGTCCGGTTCCATGTTCTTGTAGATGCATTATAAGTTGAATTGGTATAGGTATAAAAAGAATACCTTGATACTTCGCTGGTTATTACGATTGAATTATCTGCAGGGTTTATATTAACAGATTTGATGATAAACCTGTTCGGAAACTCTTCTTCATCATCCTCATCTTTCGCTTTCTTCGCCAGCTTTTTGCTTTCTTTTATCTCATCATCGTCATCTGAAGCATCTTCAAAACTCTTGCCCAGCATACCAGCATTTATTTCTTTATAAGAACTAACAACCAGTTCCCCTTTTTCTGTATTTACCTTATTGATAAAAAAGCCGTTCAGGTCATCTTTTTTGGCAGCATTACTAAAAAATCCGGCCAGTAACATTTCTCCATCAGGTTGTTCAATCAGTTTTCCGCTGATCACATAACGATCTTCTGAATTAACCACCACTTCTTTTTCTTTCACACCATTTGTATTATAAATGCCCATTACATACTGCTTGAAAACAAGCCGCTTTCTTTTTTTCTTTCCATATTGGGCTTCTTCATATTCTTTTCCCAGCAAGATTATCTTATTATTCTTTGTGTACTGCACATCTTCCAGTTGATAAAGTTGCGGATCAAATGAAAGATTGATGATCGTATTCTCTTTTTTCTTGAAGTTCTTGTCTAAAACACTGACGCCCAATGAAACCCTGTCCTTACCAGAAATATTGCTTACTACCAGAAAATTCTTTCCATTCAAAACAGGCGACACCTTCAATTCATAATCATCTCTTTTGCTTTCAAGAGCATAACTTCCTAATTCTATAAAATCGCCTGGAAGGTCGCCGGAATTCTTATCTACTTTAGCACCATAGATCTTAAACAGTTTGTCTTTCTTTTCATAGTCAGAAGCATACATGTACAGGTCGTTTTCCAATGTCTGGAAACTATGAAAGTCGAGCCCTTTTAGTTCCTTCTTGTATTCTTTATCGAAAACTTCACCGAAGCTCTTATCAAGCTTCATCAGTTTGATGCTGGTTCCGTAACTGGCGCCAATTACAAAGTAGGCTTTCATTTTCCTTCTTGTTTCTGTAAAGAACAATCCGGTATTATCTGCAGCTACGATATCAAGATCGGCAGTTCCTTTTTTCAATTTTATTTCTTCGCCCCAGTTTATTTTATAGCTCTGTGCAGAAAGAGTAAGTGTAATTAACATAGCCGCTGCTATTCCCATCATTCGCTTCATAGTGTTTAAAATTAAGGGGGCTAAAATAGGAGAAAAACGAATCCGGAAGACAGATATATCGTCAAAGTAAACTTAAATTCAGTTAGCTGTTTTTCTTCTTGGGGCTTTTTGTGGTTACAAGTTCATAAGAATGATCAATCCAATCCTGTAATTGCCGGGTTGACACTGAGCCATCCACCACAATCGTATTCCAGTGCTTTTTATTCATATGCCAGCCGGGCAATACGCAAGGAAATTCTTCCCGCAGTTCAATCGCTTTATCGGGATCGCATTTTACATTGAACCGCAATTCAGTTTCTTCAAGCCCGGTTAATAAAAATACTTTTCCGTTTACTTTATATACTAATGTATCCGGGCCAAAAGGCAATGTTTCTTCGGCTCCGGGTTTGCTAAGGCAGTATTCCCGTAAGGTCTCAATGTTCATTATTATCTCTTGAAAAGGATAAAGTGAGCCAGAACACTGTTATTTTATCCATCGCCTTTTGTACAGCCGGCATATCGGTATGAAGTTCTATGTCTCCCAGTAAACTATCATTTCCTGAATACTCCGACAAGTTGAGGCGATAATGAATATTTGAGTTTTCAAGTTTACCACTATTGTAAGAGGTAATGCTCCCACCATAATCCCACCCGAATCCCGAGAAAGTTATTTTTTGCTGATTCAGTTTTAGCAAAGAAGCAAACAAAGAACCGATTTTAATGCCATCAGCAGTATGCCAGGCAGCACTATCGTTAAAGCATTCTATCATGCTGATAGTTTTATGATAGGCACCGGTATTCCAGTGAATGATGGCTTCATTAGTTGTACCCGGATACAGCTTTGTTACATCAATGGAATCCATACACTCTGCATCACAAATTCTTTCATCTTTTATGTTGTCGCCATATTGTTTTTTCAGGAATTCAAAATCCACCGTCGGGGTAACAAGCCCCCAGGAACTATCTGTTATAAGCAGGCTGTCAATTGCAGGAACAGTAACCTCTGTTCCGGAATTGTTTTCTTTGTTGTTACAGGCAATCATCAGTACAACAACCAAACAAGAGAAGATTTTTTTCATTTTTTCAAATTATAGGTTCGTAATAACTGCTGTGGCCTCTATTTCTACCAGGTACTCAGGCGAAATGAGTTTACTTACCTCAACCATTGTTGTGCAAGGTTTAATGTCTTTAAAAAATTCACCATGTGCTTTGCCATATTCTTCCCAGCGGGAAATATCGGTGACAAATATCCTTGTTCTTACTACATCCTGCAATGAACCGCCTGCCTGCTCTAACACCTTTTGAATTTTTTCGATAATGAATTTAGTTTGTTCGTACGCAGAGTTGCCGCCAACAAGATTGCTATTCTCATCAACAGCCACTGTACCTGTTACTTCAATGGTATTGCCAATTCTTACAGCCCTGCTATAGCCAACTATATCTTCCCATTTGGCACCAGATGAATAATTTGTTCTGCTCATTTTACTAAGAGTTTAAAAGAGTGAAAGAAGTAAATGAGTGAAATGTATAATGTCTAAAAGATAATCAAGAATCCGTCAAATAAGAAAGCCTCTTTATCTCATTTTCTCCTTTTAACTCTTAGCTTTTGATTTCTATATTCTCTTCTTTGATCAATTGTTCTCCATGCATTCGTAATAATATCTGTGCAACTGTTACCACATCTTTCTGGCAATAAGTAACGATCCGTTCCAGGTTTTTTTCTTTCCAATAAACTTCCCACACCATGCTGCCATCAATATCATCCTTAGGAGTCTGAATACCCAATGTATGAGCTAGTAAATTCAATGAAGTATAACTTTTAAAGTCGCCAAACTTCCAAAGCTCCAGTGTATCATAATGATTTACTTCCCAAGGTTTTTTTCCTGAAATGTTCAGCAAAGAAGGAATAGAGAGATGGTTGACGATCATTCTCCTGCACAAATAAGGAAAATCAAACTCTTTTCCATTATGTGCACAAAGAAATTTGGGTTCTCCGGCAGCCCATTTATTCAGCATCTCAATAAAATCGCTGAGCAATTTTTTTTCATCATCACCATAAAAACTTTTGAGAATGATCTTTCGCTGATTACCGCTGCCTTGTAATACACCACAACTGATACAAACAATTTTTCCGAATTCTGCATAAATACCTGCACGGGGATAAAGTGTTTCATTGGTTTGGCCTTCATGATATTTTACCAACGATGCAGATTTGGTATCCCATAGCTTCCGCCAGTCATCAGGTATTTCATTGTAGCCAGAAAACTGGGGCACTGTTTCTATGTCGAGAAAAAGAATATTATGAAAAGGAATAGCTGTCATAACTGTTTGTTCCCACTAAAAATAAAAAAACCCGACCAAAGCCGGGATACCACTTTCAGGTAAATTTTACCTTACAGGTATTTTTCTCCCATATTACGCTTTACTTCTGCCACATAATCTTTGATTTCCTGTTCTTTATCTTTTTTGCAAATAAGTAATACATCTTTTGTATCTACAATGATAAACTCATCAAGACCTTGCAGTAAAACAAGTTTGTTATCCGGCACATGCACCATACAGTTCTTTGCATCCACTGCCATTACTTTTTTGCCAACCACCGCATTGCCAAAATAATCCTTGTCTTTGTTTTCCCATGCACTGTTCCATGTTCCCAGGTCGCTCCAGCCGAAAGATGCCGGAATAAGGTAAACATTGTCTGCCTTTTCCATTACTCCAAAGTCAATTGAGATATTAGTGCAGAGCGGATAAATCCTTTCTACTGCTTCTTTCTCATCGGTCGTATTGAATTTTTCCTTTTCAGCCACAAACACATCATAGATCTCTGGCAGATGTTTTTCTAATGCAGCAAGTATGTTTTTCACTTTCCAGGTGAAGATGCCGGCATTCCATAAAAAATCTCCGCTGGCAATAAAAGTTTTTGCCAGATCAAGATTCGGTTTTTCGGTAAATGTCTTTACTTTATAAATATCCGGTGCCGCAGCTTTTGTTTCATGTTGGATATAACCATAACCGGTATTAGGATAGGTTGGCTTAACGCCTATCGTAACCAACGCATTTACACTTTCCACAAAGCCCAATGCTTTTTTAGCAGTTTTAATAAATTCATCAGTTTCCATCACCAGGTTATCTGCAGGTGCGGCAACCATTACTGCTTTCGGATCCTTGTTCAGTAATTTAAAAGCAATATAGGCTATGCAGGGAGCTGTGCTTTTACGGGATGGCTCTGCCAGAATATTCTCTTCAGGAAAATCAGGAAGTTGTTTTTTTACAATGCTCACATATTCCTGCGCAGTTACTACATATATATTCTCCTTTGGAACCAATTTACTATATCGCTCAAATGTTTGCTGAATAAGCGTTTTACCTGTACCCAGTATATCTAAGAATTGCTTTGGCATATCCGTCCGGCTCATCGGCCAGAACCTGCTTCCGATCCCTCCTGCCATTATTGCTACGTAATGATGTTTGTTCATATTGTGAAAAGTGAATGGTGAGTGGTGTTTCTAAACACTAATTACAGATTATATTAAGCCCTCTCTTATCAGATCATGTAAATGTAATATCCCTTCATATTTTCCTTCTGCCACAACAACCAGTTGTGTAATCTCATTCTTGCGAAGCATATCAAGTGCATCTACTGCCAGTTTATCAGGTTCAATGGTTTTGGGCTGCTTCGTCATTATATCGCCGGCCTTTATAGTATCAATCGCAGAATTCTGTTCCAGCATTCTCCGCAAATCGCCATCAGTAATTATACCTGACAAATTGTTATTATCATCAATAACTGCTGTTATACCCAATCTTTTTTCTGTCATTTCAACAATCACTTCTTTTAAAGATTGGTGGGCAAACACAGAAGGCTTTTCATTATTGCTGATAAGATCGGATACACGGAGATATAATTTTTTCCCAAGCAATCCACCCGGATGAAATTTTGCAAAGTCATTGCTGTGAAAACCTTTTAATTCCATCAGGCATACGGCCAGTGCATCGCCCATAGCAAGTTGTGCCGTTGTGCTGGAAGTTGGTGCCAGATTATTTGGACAGGCTTCTTGTTCTACTGTAGTATTGATAATGATGGCTGCTTGTTTAGCAAGATAAGAACCCAGGTTGCCTACCATTGCAATGATTGTATTGCCAAAATTTTTTATCAGTGGCACCAACACTTTTATCTCCGGGCTTTCGCCGCTTTTACTGATAAGCAACACTACATCATCTTTTAGTATCATACCCAGGTCGCCATGAATAGCATCTGCAGCATGCATGAAAATGGACGGTGTGCCAGTGGAGTTTAAGGTAGCCACTATTTTTTGAGCAATCACGGCGCTTTTTCCAATACCGCTTACCACAAGCCTTCCTTTGCTTTGAGCAATAACCTGAACAGCTTTTTCAAACTCATCATTGATGTATGAAGAAAGGCCGGCAACAGCTTTTGCTTCAAGATCAATTGTTCGTAACGCAACATTTTTTACTGAATCAGCCATACTAAAGATCCGTTTATAATAGCATCATGGATAAGAGCCGCAAATTTAGAGGATTTGAAAGGAAGTATCCACAAACAAGACTTCGGCTAAATTTTATGATTTTGCTGTCAGACGGGTAGAGAAAGAGTTGTAAATTCGCCGGCTATTTGTTCCGCTGGTTATCGGAACAGAACTTGATCTTAGACTGGAGAAGAAGTTGTGCGGCCCCGATTAGTAAGCACTATCCACTGACACCCCGTCTATTAAGACAGCGGAAACACTTATTTATCCGACAAAACAATCCTTGTGCAAAAAAATTACTTGTACAAACCCTTGTAGTCGGGTAAAAAGAGGTATCTTAAATAAATCTGCATTTGTAGTCCCGGAATTTTTCGGGAGCATGGAAATAAAAGTAAAATGGGAACATCAACAGCTAAGAAGCCGGTGGCAAAGAAAAAACCGGCAGAAGTGGAAAAGACAGTAAAGGTTAAGGAAACGGCTACCCAAAAAAAGACTGCCTCAAAACGGTTTGACCTTCACAAATCTCTGCAAGAATATTTTGGATTCGACAAATTCAAAGGCACACAGGAAAAAGCTATTGAATCGCTTTTAGCCGGGCATGACACATTTGTAATAATGCCAACGGGCGGAGGCAAAAGCCTGTGTTACCAGTTACCTGCATTAGTAAGTGAGGGTGTAGCTATTATAGTTTCTCCCTTGATCGCTTTAATGAAAAATCAGGTTGATCTTGTTCGTGGTTATAGCAGCAACGATAATGTGGCCCACTTTTTAAACTCAACACTCAACAAAAAAGAAACCAAGGAAGTACATGATGACCTGATATCCGGTAAAACCAAAATGCTCTATGTGGCGCCGGAAACAATGACCCGACAGGACAATATAGAATTCTTTGCCGATCTGAATATTTCTTTTTTCGCTGTGGATGAAGCCCACTGTATCTCAGAATGGGGTCATGATTTTCGTCCTGAATACCGCAGATTAAGGGAAATGATGGTACAGATAAATCCTGATGCACCGGTAATTGCATTGACTGCAACAGCAACACCTAAAGTACAAAGTGATATCGTTAAGAATCTTGATCTCCGCAAACCCAATATTTTTATCTCTTCTTTTAACCGGGCCAATCTTTATTATGAGGTATTACCAAAAATAAAAAAGAACCAGGTAGATGAAAATATTGTCCGTTTTGTAAAAAGCATGGGCAAAAAAAGTGGTATCATCTATACACTTAATCGCAAAACAACGGAAGAGTTGGCTGATATTTTAATGGCCAATGGAATTAAAGCCGTTGCCTATCATGCAGGGCTTGATAGTAAATTAAGAGCTCAGCGTCAGGATTTGTTTTTAGGAGAGGAAGTACAGGTTATCTGCGCCACTATTGCATTCGGAATGGGCATTGACAAACCGGATATCCGTTTTGTGATACACTATAATATTCCAAAATCAATTGAGAATTATTATCAGGAAACCGGAAGAGCCGGAAGAGATGGCCTGGAAGGAAAGTGCATACTTTACTACTCACATAAAGATGTAAGCAAGCTGGAACACCTGATGCGGGACAAACCGCTGAGTGAACGGGAAGTGGGAGCTCAGTTGATCAATGAAACGGTAGCTTTTGCAGAAACAGGTGTTTGCCGCCGCAAAATATTGATGAGCTATTTCGGAGAAGAGTATGAAAAAGAAAACTGCGGCCAATGCGATAACTGTAAACATCCGAAAGAAAGAATTGAAGCCAAAGAAGAGGTAATCATCGTATTAAAAGCCATCAAAGAACTGGATGAACGTTTTGCAACCGATTATGTAGTAAAAATCATTAGCGGAAAGCTAACACCACAGATCCAGATGTTCCGGCACGATGGATTAAAGGCATTTGCCAGCGGAAACGATAAGGATTTTCATTTCTGGAATTCATTAATACGACAAATGATACTGGAAGGCATGCTGAAAAAAGACATTGAAGAATATGGAGTGCTGAAGTTTTCGAAGAATGCAGAATCATTCCTGAAAAAACCAAAATCTTTCAAGATCGTTTTGAATAAATTATATGATGACGCCAATGCAGATGATGAAGAAGGAGCAGAAACCACACCCGGTGCAGCTGCAGATGAAACATTAATGGCCATGCTTATGGACCTGCGCCAAAAAGAAGCAAAGAAAAAAAATCTTCCTCCATTTGTTATTTTCTTAGAAACTTCTTTACAGGATATGGCCACTTTCTATCCAATTACCATGGAAGGTCTTGAAAAATGCCAGGGAGTCAGCAAGGGCAAGTCCATAAAGTACGGAAGGCCATTTGTAGAACTGATAAAAAAGTATGTAGAAGATAATAATATTGAAAGACCGGATGATTTTGTGATGAAAAGTGTGGTGAATAAAAGCGGTAGCAAAGTCTATATTATTCAAAATACTGATAAAAAAGTATCGCTGGAAACTATTGCCAAGAACAAAGGTTGGAGGATGGATGAAATGCTTGAAGAAATGGAAACTATTGCCGCCAGTGGTACCAAACTGAATCTTGATTATGCCATTGATGAAATGCTGGATGAAAATGACCAGGAAGAGATCATTGAATACTTCAAAGGCTGCGAAACATCTTCATTGCAGGTGGCGCAAGAGGAGCTATCCGAATACAACTTTAACTGGGAGCAGTTAAAGATCATGCGGATCAAGTTTTTAAGTGAATACGGTATGTAAGTCAATATTTTAGATTTGCGATTTTAGATTTCAGATTTTGAGGCATAGCCCTTATTTTTGCTGCCCCGAAACAGATTTTACAATCTAATATCTGCAATCGGGAAATCTCAAATCGAATGGTGCGGTAGCTCAGTCGGTAGAGCAAAGGACTGAAAATCCTTGTGTCGGCGGTTCGATCCCGCCCCACACCACCCAAAAGCAGAAAAGCCCTGACTAACGTAGTTGGGGCTTTTTTTATTCGATCGCCGTGAAAAGACGGTCTTTACTTATCATCTTATTTCAAAAAATAAATGTCGATTTAAAAAAGATGTCAAAGAATATTTTCAACATATGGATTTTAAAGTTCGTACAATAACCATTTATAATTGCTCGGTTGAAAGAGCTTTTAAAGTCCCGATTCTTTGTGATGTAACTAAAATACATACAGGATTTGGTTTAATGCCCAAAGTTACAATGACATCTAATGACGAGAATTGGGGTAAAGTTGGTTCAATAAAAAATATTCATGCTGGCAAATCTTTCACTTTTAAAGGCGGGGAAGTGTCAACTGATGAAATAATTGAACGGATTGAAAATAAATACTGGAAATTAGAAGTAGGAAATTTTAAAACCTGGATGTTTAACATATGGAAATTTACGATTGAGTGGACAACAACTGAAATTTCTCCAAGTAAAATTCAAATCAACTACGACTATACAATGCATGGAAAGGGCATCCTTTTTATCCCTTTTCAATGGCTATTTGCTAAAGTGTTTTATAAAAGGTATATGAAACATGTCCTTGAAAATATCAGGAAATTGGCAGAAGGAAACGAACCATTTCTATATGACTAATATAAACAACTGCTTACTTGCACTTTGTAAATTAAGGGCATTTCTATTTTCCGGAATTCAATTTTTATAAAACTCAACTGCAATCTCCGCACCCACTTTCGCATTATGCTTTATCAATGCAATGTTTGTTTCCAGGCTTTCGCCTTTTGTATGCTCGGCTATATATTGTAGAAGAAACGGTGTTACATTTTTTCCTGTTACGTTTAAAGATTTGGCCGCTTTTAATGAATCTTCAATATATACTTTCATTTCTGCTGCTTCAATTTCATATTCTGCTGGTACCGGATTGGCAATTAATACCGAACCATTCAATCCCATTTTCCATTTTGTTGCAAGCAATGCAGCAATTTCTTTTGTATCATCTAATCGCAATGGAGAGGTAAAGCCACTTTTGCGGGAATAAAAACTAGGGAATTCATTTTGTCCATAAGTAACTACCGGTATTCCCATTGTTTCTAAATATTCCAATGTAAGTCCGATATCAAGAATAGACTTTACTCCGGCAGAAACAATGGCAACAGAAGTTTGTGCCATTTCGGTAAGGTCAGCAGATATATCCATGGTATTCTCTGCTTCACGATGTACACCACCAATGCCGCCTGTTACAAATACTTTTATTCCTGCCATAGCAGCAATACGCATCGTAGCTGCCACCGTTGTTGCTCCCAATATTTTTTTACTGATCACATAGGGCATGTCCCGCAAGCTAACTTTCCACACATCTTTTGAATTACCAAGCATTTCCAGTTGTTCCTTGCTTAATCCCACACAGCACTTACCATTAATAATGGCAATCGTGGCCGGAATGGCTCCGTTTTCTCGCACGGTATTTTCAACCGCTAATGCCGTCTCTACATTTTTTGGATAGGGCATACCATGAGAAATGATGGTTGACTCCAATGCAACAACAGCTTTGCCTGTTGCCAAAGCTTCTCTTACTTCCGGGTGTATTTCCAAGTAGCTGTTCATGATGCCGGATAGTATTTATCAACCAGTGCCAGCAATTTTTCCTGATTAAGATGGGTTGCGATAGCACCATTCACTTGTAATATTTCTGCAGAAAGGGTATGGGCCAGTTTCAGGCAATCGACATCCTGCTTGCCAAGATATTTACCCAATATATAGCCTGATAAAGAACCATCACCAGCACCAGTACAATCCACTACTTCTATTGTTGGCGCATGAAGCGTTATAGATTTCTCTTTATTATATAATGCAGAACCATGTTTACCGTTGTGCAACCATATATTTTGTATTCCCCTGTTCAATAATTCTTCGATCTGCTGCTGGGTAAAAAATGCTTTTTCACTACAAAGCACCGGCAATTCATCCTCATTGGGTGTTATCAGGTACAACCCGTCAAGATTTACATTTTTATATTTCTTAGCTGGCGGTACAGACACCGGTTCTATCACAAACGGAATACCGGTTTCCTTACTAAATGATAATAGCCATTCTGCCGTGTCAACATTAATATTTGCATCAGCTAATAAGTAAGAGGCGGTTCTTAATAAGTCAGTATGTTTTGCTAAATGCCCCGGTGTTATTAAATGATTGGCAGCATTGGTAAGAAACGCTGTGTACAAAGAACCATCTACATTTAAAATACCAGTATATTTTCCAGATAAACCTTTCCGTGTAATAGTGGCATCCAGTTTTACACCCACAGAAGCACAACTTTGTTTCAGCCAGTCGCCATCACTATCATCGCCTACAGCTGTAATTAATTGTACCGGTACGCCTAATAATGCTAATTGATTGGCAATATTACGGCTTACTCCTCCGGCTGTTTTTGTAACGGTTGCATCAGTAGTTGTAGCTAATAATAATTCGCTGGTCGCATGAAAGAGTTCATCCACTAAAGCAGCACCGATGCAGATAACGGGTTTTGACATGCTGCAAATGTAAAAGCAAAGATTTTATTATTCTTCCTTCTTCCTTACTATCATAAACCAATCATTCTCTAATGACCGGTATGCATAATCATAACAATAGTAATAGGTATTCCCATTCTTGGCAACAAGCATTTCAGTAAAGTATTTGAAGTTGAACCCAAGTTGTAATAGCTTGTCCCGGTTAACTCTTGCCGTATCTTCTGTATCCGGCAAAACAGACTCCAGTATCTTCCGGTTCTTTAATAAAGTGTTATTGATATTTCGTACCAGGCTGCTGTAATTACCCTTTGCTTTTTGCTGGTTATTGTAATTATTACGGCAGTAATCATCACAAAATTTCTTGTCGGCCCGGCCTTTCAGTGTTTTGCCACAGGCAAGGCAGGTTTTGGTTTCAGATGCAGTCATAGCAAGGGTTTCAAGCCATGAATATAGGAAAAATTATCCGTGTGCAAACGTTTCTACACGTTTAGTTTCGGGAGTAAACGGTTAATCTCCGGCTATCGTTTTGCCGCCATATCATCTTTGTGTTGTCAATCGGTAATAACGCCGGTTGGTTGAAATAAATTAATAAACCGCTTCCGCAACATCCGCCAGCCGGCGGAAACGGAGGCACAAAACGAAACATCATGTACGCATTAAAAAACAAAGTTCAGTTGATTGGTAACCTGGGTAACACACCAGAAGTAAAAACATTTGAAAGCGGTAAGAAAGTAGCCAACTTCCGCATGGCCACCAGCGAAGTGTATCGCAACGCCAAGGGCGAAAAAGTGAAAGAAACGCAGTGGCACAACCTCGTAATGTGGGGCAAGCTGGCCGAGTTAGCAGAAAAGTACCTGACTGTTGGTAAAGAAATTGCCGTGGAGGGTAAACTTGTAAACCGCCAGTATGAAGACAAAAACGGCAATAAAAAATTCGTTACCGAGATTCAGGTAAATGAATTGCTGATGCTAGGCGGTAATCCTGCTGAAGCATAAGAACGTTTAGCCACAGATGAACACAAATAAACACAGATCATTTGTTTAGTTCATTTGTGGCTATTTAATAATCTAATTAATATCATTAATGGAAAATTTCCCATTCAAAGAAGAAACTTACAAAATCATTGGCCTTTGCATGGAGGTGCAAAAAACACTTGGCTTTGGATTTTCTGAAGCCATATATATGGATGCAATGCTGGTTGAGTTTTGTGATAATAATATTCCAAATACCAAAGAGCTAGAACTTAAAGTCATATATAAAAATCAGATTTTGAAACACAAATTCTTTGCTGATTTTTTATGTTTTGGCAATATTATCGTTGAAGTAAAATCTTGTGACAAAGGCATTACCAACGATTATATTGCCCAAACACTAAACTATTTAAGAGCCTCAGATAATACTATTGGTTTGATTGTTAATTTTGGAAAGAGACGCTTAGAATACAAGCGACTAGTTTCATCGCACCTTGTTAACCAGTAAAAATATCTGTGTTTATTTGTGTTCATCTGTGGCAAAAAATAATCTGTGAAAACCTTCACACCCGATACCAATAACCAAATGTTTCAACTGGCTATTCAATTAGTCAACCAAAGCAACCGAAATATTTTTCTCACCGGCAAAGCCGGTACCGGTAAAACCACTTTTCTTAAATATATCCGTGACCATTGCCCCAAACAAATGGCTATTGTGGCACCAACAGGTGTCGCAGCCATCAATGCCGGTGGTGTTACCATTCATTCTTTTTTTCAATTACCCTTAGAACCTTTTATTCCTGAACCCAACTACCGGCATCAACTGATCAGCCGGCTTCGGTTCAACACAGAGAAGAAAAAAATACTACAGGAGTTAGAATTGCTGGTAATTGATGAGATTAGTATGGTTCGTTGTGACCTGCTGGATGCAATTGATACAGTACTTCGCCATGTGCGGCATCGCAATGAGAAGTTTGGTGGCGTACAATTATTATTTATTGGCGATATGCTGCAGTTGCCGCCGGTCATTAAAGATCATGACTGGAATCAGCTTTCAGAATACTACAATGGTCATTATTTTTTCGACAGCCTTGTATTGAAAGAAGAGCCGCCTGTTTACATTGAATTCAATAAAATTTATCGCCAAAGTGATGAAAGGTTCATCAATGTGCTCAATCAGGTCCGCAACAATGAGCTGGATGAAAATGGGCTTGCCATTTTAGAAAGCCGCTACCACCCAAACTTTCGCCGAAGTAAAAAAGATGGTTACATCATACTTACTACACATAATAGTAAAGCCAACAGTATTAATATAGAAGAACTGGCAGATATTAAAAGTGAAATGTATTCCTATCCGGCAGAAGTGGTGGACGAGTTTTCTGAAAGGGCATTTCCCGCTGATGAATTATTGCAATTGAAAACAGGTGCTCAGGTCATGTTCATCCGCAACGATGCCGCAGAAAACGGAAAGCGATTTTATAATGGAAAGATCGGCACTGTTACCCGGCTTGAAAAAGATAAAATATATGTACAGTGTGAGCATGAGCCTTACGAAATTGAAGTGCAGAAAGAAAAATGGGAAAACATCCGCTATACTTTAGACAAGACAACCCGCAAACTTGATTCAGAAGTGCTTGGCTCGTTTACACAATTTCCTTTGCGTTTGGCATGGGCCATCACCATTCACAAAAGCCAGGGATTGACATTTGAAAAAGCCATTATAGATGCCGGTGAATCTTTTGCAGCAGGACAAGTGTATGTTGCTCTCAGCCGTTGTACCAACCTGGAAGGTATGGTTCTGCAAAGCCGTATCTCGCAAAACAAACTTTTCAGTGATAACAGAATTGTTGAATTCTCGAAACGAAGTACCAGTAGCGGACAACTGGAACAGGAGTTAGCCATTGCCAAAAAAAAATATCAGCAAAAAATACTTTTGGCAATTTTTGATTTTGTAATGTCGATTGCTTCAGTAAAGGAATTATTGGAATACCTCATTGAGCATTCGTCTTCTTTCAATGAAGAAGCCATTACCTGGACAGAAGGGTTGATTGAAAAACTGAACACACAACAGGAAACAGCAATTAAGTTTCAGGCACAATTGCAATGGCTGTTCCAGCAGGAAGAAGTGCCGGAAGAAAATAAACCCTTGCAGGAAAGAATAATGGCTGCTGCCAACTATTTCTCCGCTGAGTTAAAATCAATGATACAATATATAACCGGCTCTGTTGCTGTAACAGACAGCAGCCTCCATGCAAAAGAATATAACGAAGCACTGCGGGAAGTGTTCACACAGCTTTCTATAAAAAAGTTTATGTTGGAAGGCTTTAGCAGCCGCTTTGATATGGAAGCCTATCATCGCCGCAAACAAAAATTTATTGTGCCGCCATTTACAGTAAATGCATATGCGGGTGCCGCACAAAATAGAACAGATACGCCGCATCCGGTTTTGCATCAGCAATTAAGACAGTTGAGAGAATCGATCTGTGCAAAGAAAGGCCTGCCCATCTACATCGTGGCTGGAAGCAATACTATTGATGAAATGGCCAGGTATCTGCCACAATCTTTATCTGAATTAAAAAAGATAAGCGGTTTTGGAGAAGTGAAGATTGAACAACATGGCCAACAGTTTCTCGATGTGATATTGGAATACACTGAAGAGAATGGTCTCCATTCACTCATCCATGAAAAGTCGCCAAAGAAAGAACGAAAAAAAGCAGACCCGTCAAAAAAGAAAACAGATACAAAAGCTCTTTCCTTTGCATTATATAAAGAAGGAAAGCCTGTTCATGATATTGCTAAAGAAAGAAACCTCGCCATTCAAACCATCGAAGGCCATCTGGCACATTATATTGAAAAGGGAGAACTGGATGCAGAAGAACTGATAAGTAAGGAAAAACTATTGGTCATCGAACCTGTGTTAAAAGATCACAACGGCGAGTCGCTGACAGAGCTCAAACAAAAACTGGATAATGATATTAGTTTCGGAGAAATAAAACTGGCAATGGCTTGGGCCAAATATAAAAATGCCGCATCAGCGGATTAACATCAATGTTCCTTTCCTGAATTCCTTTTCCCTGCCGGGTAATACAAACTCTGCTTTCCACACAAACACATTGGAATCAGTCGCCACACCTTTCACCTTTCCATTCCATTTAATAAAAGGATTAGTGGAAGTAAAAACCACTTCTCCCCAACGGTTGTACACAGAAAAACTATAATCTGTAATGGCGCCAAGGCTCCCCAAGGGACCAAACTCGTCATTCCTGCCATCATTATTTGGCGTAAACGCTCCGGGAAAATAAACTCCAATACAGGATAGATCAGTCACAATACTACCAATTGCTTTTTCTGTACACACATTGGCTCCGGTTATTGTTACTTCATAAACTCCTGCTCCAAGACTGGTTGCGATGCGGTTGGTTTGAACAGGGTTTGTGTTCCAGGAGTATTGAAGCGGAACCATGGGTCCGGTTACAATCGCTTCCAATGACCCGCCGGTATTTGTCTGACAATCTGCTTTTGATAAAACATTAATGTAAGCATCAATTATTGTAATGTTTTGTGTAGTTGTTGATGGTGCATTATCCGGACCGTTTACTGTTAACGTTACAGTATAGGTTCCCATCCCTGAAAAAGTATGTGATGGGTTTGCCATTGCGGATGTGTTGTTGTTTCCGGAAGCGGGGTCACCAAAATTCCAGGAAAAACCTGTAGGGCAAAGTGCTGATGTATTAGTAAAGTTTACCGTCTTGGTGTTCAGGCAAGAATATGTAAATGAAGCTGCATTTGCCGGAGCTTCTTTGATAGTAAAATCATCTATTGCAAAACCATCATAATTATTACAGATTGTGCCAGCTCCAAAAATAAAACGAAACAAAACTCCTGATCGTCCAGCCAGGTATGGCATTGTATGTTTTGCAGTAACCCAACCATTACTTCCATTTCCACCGCGACAACTTCCTGCTGATGGTTGCCTGTTGCCCGACCACCCTACCCGGTTTGAGGTTAGTGGCGATAAATAAGTAATTGGTGAAAAGTTATACCAGTTATCATTCAAACAGTTTATCGGGTCATTGAACCCTCCCACAGTTTGCCACGATGTTCCGTTATCAACAGAGTATTGAAGACTTGCTCCGTCAAACTGCTGCTCCATCTCCCAAAAAACCTTGAACTCAAGATATGGGTATTGAAGATTTGTAAAATCAAAACAGGGGCTTTGCAACCACGAAGCTTCGCCATTGGTATAGGAACTGCCAGTTAACCCACCAATGACCCAGCACCTGGTTCCTCCTCCTGCAGCATTAATTACAGGTTTTGATGGAGTACCCCATGCCCAGTCATTACCTGTTCCGCCAGAAACCCAACCCCCATTGGTTGCTTCAAACCCTTCTGTAAATGGAAATGCATTGATACCAGTCGGGCATTGGGCTTTTGAATGGACCAAACCAATCACTAAAAAACAAGAAAATGTAATAAGCCTGGTGAACATAGTTTATACCCGGGTACTGTTGCTGTATTTTTAAAAAGCGAACGGCAAATGTACAAATGAATTAAACACACAATTGCTCTATTCATTATCCGTACCTATTGTTATCAGTTCACATTGCATATTAATTATTCACATTTAACGGTAACTAATTTGTTACGTTAAACAATATCTATATCTTTCTATCCGAATACTTACTAACCCTTTTATGGACACATTAACTGCACTTGCTTATCGTGTTATAAGCAATCATGAATTTGCCGAGAGAAGGCAAAAAGTTTCTAACGATCAGAACGCATTATTCGCCTTGCGTTCTTACCAACCAGGAGAAATGATTGCTGATTTTTCAGCCGGAACTATTTCGGCAGAGCCAACATATCTTACTGTACAGGTTGGCATTCGTAAACACATTACACTACAACCTGAATTTTTACAATACATCAATCATAGTTGCGATCCCAATGTATTCTTTGATACAACTACTATGCAGTTAGTAGCTCTAAAGAATATACAGGCAGAAGACGAGTTTTGTTTTTTCTATCCGTCTACAGAATGGAAGATGACCCAAACATTCAGTTGTTATTGCGGTAGCCCCCGTTGCATTGGTAAAGTAAGGGGTGCCTTTTATTTATCTCCGGAAATTCAATCACAATATAGATTCACTGATTTTATTCAACAACAACTGGCCAAAAAGGCGGCAAGAAGAAAAGTAGCCTGAGTAATTGATGAAGACAGCTGAAGCCACCCGATTATTGAAGCCTTATATCATCTGGGTTCTTGCACCGCATCTTGAATCAGACGATCCGAATATTCAACACTATTACGACTTCTCTCAAAGTATAAAAGAATACACAAGAGTTTTTGAAGAGTTAAAAACTGAATGGAAGTGGCAGCCCGTCACCATGGATAATTATAAAAAAATTATCCGATCCATTGCTGAAACAAAAAATGGGAAAACACCATTGATACTAAACCTATGCGATGGTGATGAGGTTAATGGAACACCAGGTGTCTCTGTTATAAAAGAGCTGGATAGATTGGGTTTGATATACACCGGCTCCGATGTTCATTTCTATACTATCACTACATCCAAAGTGCCGATGAAGAAAGCTTTTGATAAAGCTGGTGTGGCCACTGCCAACTGGAGGGTGATTACCGATAAAAGAGGTTCTACAAAAGGTATTACAAAAAGAGTAGGCACTCCCATTATTATTAAGCCTGCTGTTTCCGGTGGCAGCATGGGTGTATCCGTAAAGAATGTGGTTAATACAGAAGAAGAAGTAAACGAACGGGTGGCTGAAATATATAAAGGCTACCGTGGATGGAACTTGCTGGTGGATGGATTGTTTGCAGAGCAATTCATTACCGGTCCGGAGTACACCACTTTTATTACCGGCTCTGCCGATGATCCGGAAAACTGTATTGTTTATGAACCTGTGAAAAGAGTTTTTCATAAGTCACTACCAATAGCAGAACAATTTTTATCATTTGACAGGCTTTGGGAAATATATGAAGATGAGGCACCAATGCCTGCCAACGAAAACTTTTATGAATACGAAGCAGCAGAACCTGAAATTATTCCTGCACTTAAACAGTTAAGTCTTGATGCATACAAGTCCTGCGGCGGTAAAGGTTATACAAGAATTGACATTCGGCAGGATTCCACTACCGGCAAATTATATATGCTGGAAGTAAATGCCCAATGCGGATTGAGTGAAGATGAAGACTATACTTCTATTGGTGCTATTCTCAAAGTATCTAATGTTTCTTTTACAGAAGTAATTGCAGAGATATTAAAAGATGCGTTGAGAAGAAGTGTGACGAAGCCCGTAAAGGAGAAAAAAGTTCGACAGGCATCATCCAAAAAAACCATTTCGGTTAAGTAACTTTCCTGTTCATGAAAATTTGTGTTCTTCAGCCCGACTACTCCACCACCGGTGTTGATTATAAAAATTATGATCCGCCAAGAGACCTGTCGCCTTTACTACCGGATGATGAGGTGCACAATGTTTTTCTCAATAAACTCACTACTTACAAGCAGCTCAAAGACCTTGGCAAACAAGGTTATGATATTTTTGTAAACCTTTGCGAAGGCTATTTGGAATGGGAAGTACCCAGTATTGATGTAATTTATACATTGGAGTTATTGAATCTTCCGTTCACCGGACCAACTACCAAACTATACGATCCGCCAAAAGAATTGATGAAATACCTTGCCTTTTGCGAAGGTGTAAAAACTCCCGGCTATGTTATCATAAATGAGTTGGGCGATGTGGATGATGCTGTCAAACATTTATCTTTTCCCATGTTTGTAAAGCCGGCCAAAGCAGGTGATAGCCTGGGAGTAGATGAACTATCATTGGTCCATAATAAAATTGAACTGCAACAAAAGTGCATCAGCATACTGGATGAGTACGGCCCACTGTTGGTAGAAGAATATATTGCGGGCAGAGAATTCACGGTATTGGTAGCTGCTAATACAGACGTACACACCTGTACTGTTTTCCGTCCGGTGGAGTACTTGTTTCCCGAAGGAAGAGAATACAAAACCTATGCGTTAAAAACTTCAGAGCTGCATCCGGATTGTAATGTTCCCTGTACAGATGAAATCCTTGATAAGCAACTTCGATCAGCCACAGAAAAAATATTCAAAGGTTTTAATGGTGTTGGGTACGGACGATTGGATTTTCGGGTTAATGAGAAGAATGAAATTTATTTTCTTGAGATCAATTTCACCTGTTCTGTTTTTTATACAGATGGTTATGAAGGCTCGGCCGATTATATTCTAAAGCATGATGGTATCGGTAAGGCGGGTTTTTTAAAACACATCATTGCAGAGGGCATTGCCCGTCATAAGCGAAAGATAAAACCTTTTATTATGAAAGGAAATTCAATTGCGGGTTATGGTATCTATGCAAGTAGCCCAATAAAAAAGGGAGAAATCATTTTCAAAGGCGAAGGCCGTTCGCAACGAATCATCACCAAACGCTTTGTAGAAAAGAATTGGAATGAAGAAGAAAAAATGCACTTCCGCCGCTATGCATACCCCGTAAGCGATGAATTATTTATACTCTGGGATGACGATCCTTCCGAGTGGGCTCCACAAAACCATAGTTGCGATCCCAATACATTTTTTGATGGGTTGAATGTTTTATCTCTTCGGGATATAAAAGAAAATGAGGAATTAACCCTTGATTATGCCCAGTTTTTAGATGAAAATATGGAACCCTTTCATTGTCAATGTGGTACAGCTTCATGCCGTGGTTTTGTTTCGGGGGCGCCGGGAAATTCTTTAACTTTGCGAGAACAATCTCAACCCAGGTTAAACTAACCCAACCTGCTTATAGTCTTACTTACCTTCCATTAGATTCGAACTTTTCTTAGGCTATTTAATTGGTATTTAATGATTTATCTAAAAGATGAGCTATGTCCCGTTTTGCCATATTGAAGCAAATAATGTTGCAGCACCGCTATCGTTTGATAGCTACTTATATCCTTTTCTCATTAGAAATGGCAGGCAATCTTTTACGTCCGTTATTTCTTGGTATTGCGATCAATGACCTGATGAAAGGAAGTTACCGAGGATTAATTTTACTATCTGTCGTTCATCTGGTATGGTTAATAATTGGAACTATCAGACACAGGCTGGATACAAGAACCTACTCTGCCATCTACACTTCATTAGTAACAAAATTCCTTTCCCGCAGGTATAGCAGATCAGACGTTTCAAAGCTCAGTGCACATTCCACACTGGCGAGAGAGTTTGTTGACTTTCTTGAGTTCGACCTCGTGTATGTAATGGAGGCCGTGTACAGTATCGTTGGTTCATTACTGTTATTGTTTTTCTATGATACGGCAGTAGTAATGGTATGCCTGGGTATTCTATTGCCGGTTATTGCATTCAGCTATTTCTATGGAAAGAAAATGTATACGTTGAACAGGCAGAAGAATGATGAACTGGAAAAACAGGTAGACACTATTTCATCCGGAGACAATAGGCTCATACACCAGCATTATGAAAATCTAAGAAAATGGCAGATCCGTATCAGTGACCAGGAGGCGTGGAACTTTGGTCTTATGGAGATAATGGTAATGGTAGTTATGTGTCTCTCCTTATTAATCACTAATAAAACCATGGGTGCAGGCATTGAAGCTGGTAGCCTTGTTGGTATATATAGTTATATTCAGCGATTCGTTTCGGGGCTGGATACCATTCCTTACACTGTGCAGCGGCTGTCTTCTTTAAATGATATTACCAGGAGAATAGAACTACAAGAGGAAGACTTGAAACGACCAGAATTAAAAGTGGTTGCCTGATTATCTTCCCATAAACACCATCAGTATCTGTACATCACTTGGATTAATTCCTGATATGCGACTGGCTTGTCCCAGAGTACGGGGTTTTATTTTAGAAAGCTTTTCCCTTGCTTCATTACCGAGGGATACAATTTTTTTATAGTCAAATGTCTCTGGTATCTCCAACTCTTCTAATTGTGACATTCTTTGTACCAACTCTCTTTCCTTTTCTATGTAAGTATCATATTTTACCTGAATTGCCGCCTGTTCAATTGTTTCATCATTAAAACCACTTAATGCTGCTTTTAGTTTTGGTAAGGCTTCTGCAAATTCGTTCAATTCTACATCGGGCCGTAGTAAAATCTTTTGTGCTTTTTGCCTTTCCGAAATTGGAGTAGAATTTATAGACGACAAATAA
>CAYVSH010000034.1:0-24226 GCA_964453625.1 uncultured Chitinophaga sp. | reverse complement strand
GTGATTTTGCTTCTATCCAGCCCGGTATTGTATCCGATTCCCATCGGAGTGTTTTGTATTGATTGGAAACTAAAGCTGTTTTATGCATTGCTTTTTTATGAGCACCTGTATTTCTGAATTGCATCATCGAATCCATATTTTCCCACGCCGTAATGGTATAGCCGATCCTCCATCCTTTATTTCCTACAACAGTATGAATGCAGCCTGCTGATCTTTTAGCCTGTTTTGTTGACCGCCCGGCTAATGCTGCAAACTGAAAAAAATACCAGAAACTGCGTACATGGATTTCGGTAGCAACAATTATCATGCTTTATAATTGATTGCTTAAACTTACAAAGATTTATTCTCCCCGCCAATGACATTGAAAGGGTTACTTAGCAAGATCATTTTCAATATTATTGAATAATGATTTTTTGAACTTCAGCACCGGCACGAAGATGGTACACACCCTTTTCAAATTTTGAAACTTCAAGTTGATGTGTTCCTGCTGTAAAGATTTTTTTCATTACTTCTGCGCCCAGCATATTATAAATAACCACAACTTCAGCTTCGGCCAAAGTGATGTTTATAATACCATTTCTCACCGGGTTGGGGAAAACTGCGAGTAACTGGTCATTATTAGAAAAATTCAGGGAGATTATTTTACTGAAGGAGCTCCTGTTATCAAGGTCCTGTTGTTCTATTTTATAATAGTTAATTCCTTTTGGGGGAGCCATATGTAAGAAGTGGTAGTTTCTCTGTGAACTGCTGTTACCGGCTGCAGCTACTGTTCCAATTGCATTCCATTGCTGGCCATTGATACTGTGCAACACTGTATAGTCCTTTGTATTTAATTCTTCAGATGTACTCCAGTTCAATAGGATATCATTATTGACAATAGAACCTGTAAAGCTATTCCATACTACAGGCAGTGTAACAAGACTATTGTTTTGCACTAAATAATTGGACCCGGCACCACTTAGTGTAAAATTGGAAAGAGTGCCGTTATTGTTACCTGTAAGATCAATTAAATTAAACATTCCAGTATTGGTTCCGGAAGCAATACCATTATTAAAAGTAAAATAACTGACAAGGCCTGTTTGTGTAGCAGGATCCAGTTCTTTCATTCTGTTATTTTGTATTTGTGTTTGCGTTCTGGCTACATTCCATATTCGTATCTCATCGGCCCGCCCACCAAAGTTTTCAGGATAACCAGGCTGATTACCCAATGACAAAGCATTTCCATTTACCGCAATAGTTCCTGTCTGTGCTTGCGATGCAGCCAGAACCCCATTAATATAGATTCGCATTGTGGCCCCGTCATACGTGGCGGCAAGGTGGTGCCATGTGTTTAGTGATGGGTATGCTGCAGAAATAACCCGCCAACTGCCGCCAATATGGAGAAACATACTAACTGTTGCCCAGCCATCATCTGTTCTGGGAAATATGTACCCCGTATTTGTAGAATTATTTGATTTACTCACTACATCTTGAATGCCTGTGTTTTTTGTAGCAAAGCACCAGGCTTCAATTGTAATAGCAGAAGTAATATTCAAAGAACTGTTAGCCGGAATTGTAACTACATCATCAGTTCCATCAAAATTTAAAGAGTTGCCTGCATATTGTACCGGGCTGTTTGACCAGGTTGGTGAATTTATAAGAGTGGCATTGATACCTGAAGTATTTGTGCTGCTATTGATGGTAATAGTACCACTTCCTTCATTCATACGATAGTAAGCTACTAATCCGGTTTCAGAGTTTGAAAGGTTTTTGTTGAATGCATTTGTTTTAATAGCTGTTTGAGTTCGGGAAGTATTCCAGATTCGTACCTCATCTATAAAACCATTGAAATAATGTCCTATAGCAGGCCTATTTGCAATCCATACTGGTTGAGTGTTGGCAGTCAATGTTCCCGGGCAGGAAGTATTGGTATTGCTAGCTGAACCATTTACATAGAATGTCACTGTTGTTCCTGATTTTACCATGGCAAAATGTGTCCATGTGTTTAATGGTGCAGTAAGTGTAGTGTTATACCAGCCCCAATCAGAACCTGTACCATTAGCACTCAATGCATATCGAAATGTACCATCTGAAAAACGGGCAATCTCATAACTAATTTCTTTATTGAGTATAATGCCTCCTTCTGTTGTATGTGAACCAGGACCTGTGGGATATATCCAGCCTTCAATTGTGAAATTGGCACTTAGATCAAGGCTGTTGTGATCAGGAATACTTAAATACTGAGAACTGCCGTTAAAAAGAAGGGAAGAGTTTTGAGCATTTGTAAACAAGCTAATTGTAATACAAACGAATACTAACAGGTTTTTCATGATTGATACAGGATTTTGGTTTTCTTTTCATGAGTTATTAAAAAATAATAAATGAAAAGTTGAACTCTCTGAAATTGGCAATATTAACGTGACCATTAAATGATTAATTGCTTTCAGAACTATGAAATTATAAGTGAAAAGGATTAGTGAAGGAGTTTTTTTTTGTATATACAAGTAAATACTTAAATATTTCAGCTTAAACATTCTAAATTAAGATAAAAAAATTACCGCAGGAGTGTAGTGGTGCCTTTCCTGAAATGCACCTTGCCATCTACTCCCACACATTCAGCCATCCAAACAAAAACCTGGGAAGCCTGTTGTATACCATTGATAGTACCATTCCACCCCGGGTCTTCTTTTCTTGATTCATATAAAAGTTGACCCCAACGATTAAATACCCTGAAATATCGAAGGTCTTTTATCCCTCTCAGGGCTGGCTTTAAGAAATCGTTCAGTCCATCATTGTTTGGTGTAAAAGCAGAAGGTACAAATATTTCTACTGAAGGGATTATTTTGACGAGTTGTTGGTCAATAGTGATACAACCTGTACTTGTTCTTATCTCTATGGTATAAGCCTGGTCGCTAGTACTTGTAAATAAAGGAGTATAACTTGTTGCATCATCTAACTTAACAGCCGGGCTCCAGTTAGCGGAAATGCCGAATGGCCTTGCATTTAATTGTAATGGCAAGCCCGTAACTGCATATTGTAAAGGATATATCACACCTGTTTTAGCTTTATCAATAAATACTTCTTTAGGTGTGGTCGTAAGTTTGCACCCATCACTGTTCGTTATCAGTGCATGATAGAAGCCTGATTTCAAAACCTTATAACTTGGCTGGGTAGCACCCGGTATAGTCCCGTTATTTATGTACCATTGAATATTGTTTTGCGGTGAAACTTTTAGCACACAACTATCCCCAAACCCTTCGCAGAAAAGAAGTTTGCCATCTATATGCAATGTACTGTCAACAGATGATTTTTTTACAATGACTTCATCCGTATTTACACAACCTCCGCCAATGCTGCTGACCGTCAAAGTATAATTAGTAGTTATTGGCGGGTTTGCAAATGGGTTTGAGATATTCGGATCACTTAAACCTGTAGTGGGGCTCCATCGATAGACAATCCCCGGCCTTGGTTTTGCACCTATTTGAACTGCGGTATTGTTACAGGATACAATATCATTTCCTGCATTGGCAACTGTTGTGAGTGTATCAATCAGGTTGGCATACAAAGTATCAAGGCAGCCATATCCATCATATGGAGTTAGCTCTACAGCTATTTGCGTACCAGCAGGTGGCGGTGGTGCAAACCTGATCGTTTGCTGATTGCCCAATACCTGTGTAAAAGTATTATTGAACCATCTGTAACTCTCATAACCGAACGGTGCATTAACAACAATTGCAGTATCATCAGGACAATATGCAGCACCGGTAAACTCACCACTGCATTCTGAGTTAACATCTATGTATGCATATCCGAAATGTCTCCGGAAAGTACAATCAGCCGTTTTAAAAAAAAGCCGGATCTTTTTACCTGCAAGCCCATCTAAATTAACAGAAACTGCTGTCCAGTCTTTGCACCAGATAGGTGCATTACTGATCACAACAGGTGATTGAAAGAACCCGGGTAACCCTGAGCCAACAGGAATAAAAGCAAAAGAAGAACAGTCAATGATGTCACCATCGGTAACATTGGTTATTTCAATTTCCATTCTTGGCTGTTGAAAGTGTTCGTGGCTTGGGTCTTCAAATACAACTGCATAGTTATAGATAAGAGTATATTCATTCCTGTTAGCAGGAATAGTAAATTCATAGGAAACACCTTCGGCTTCTGTACCGGGTTGATCGTTACCCAACCGGATTGAATGGCCGCTTCCATTGGGACAATTGACCGGGAAGTCGCCATAAGGATCTGTTTCTCCGGGATAGCTTACAGTGAACATGGTATGCCTTCCTGTAATCGGGCCCGTTTCATATAGTGTAAGAACATTCTGACCATTGACAGCAGCAGTACCGCCTATGTAACATTTCCAGCCATTAAATGTGCCGGTTTCGAAGTCTAAATTAGCAGGGCAACTTTGAGAAAATGTATAGTTAGTATAAACGCATAAGAATATTGCTATTGTTCGTAATGGGAGGCAAATCCTTATATAATTGTATTTCGGCTTAATGCATTTCACCCGCAATTGTTTAGCCTATTAAAGTTAGAGCAACACTGGCAAATCGGGTAAAATTGTCTGTAAGTTGCTTTTTTACAAAACATACGTACATACGGAAGATCGCATCCCTTTCTAATTCATTCGTTCCAATAGTTCAACAGCTTTACTTTCTTTGATATTGCCATTGAAAGAATTTTGATAAATGACATCTGCCCGCAATGCTTTAAGCCCTGTAACACCCTGCATGTCTTTCAGAGTCAGCCATTCAATATCAGTGCCGATATAATTAATGCTTTGAAGATACCTGAGGTAATTGACATATTCCTGTGCATCCCTGTCATGCGAATACACAATGGCGATCTTACCGGGCAGCGTTAGGCGTTCGTTTGTTTCTTTTACTATTGCTTTATCAATCCTTTTTTTGATGATCTCATATCGTATGTTATAAGCACCTTCCACACCAAACTGTTTTTCATCCTTGCGGAAGTGGATTGTCATAGGGTTGCTATGGACTAATATCAAAGAACATATCTCCAGGTTTGTTTTCATATTGGGCTTCAGCCGATGAACCATTGTTTCGGTTTCACACATAATCAGTAACTGCCACAGCCTGAGATTTTGCAGGTACAATGTGTGAAATGTTTTATTATTCACCATACTTTGACCGATATATAGATTATGGTCCACACCATCTGTCTGGAATTTTTCAAAATAATGCGGGAACATCTTTTGAGCGGCTACCTGTGTTTTCTCAAGATAGTCTGATACTTTATCATTGATGAGTTTTACTGTTTGTTCATAATCCTTTCTTTGTTTGTACACCGTGCCAAACGCCGGATCAAGATGTTTATGATAGACCTCTAAAGATTCTTTCAGCTCAGGGCTTAATGTTTCAATATGATTGAATACAGGGTATATTTCTGATCGTAGAAATTCGAGAACCTGGTTCTCATCTCCGGTTACAAGCCCTTTGCCTAATTTTTCAATATAGTTTTCTATACGAAACTGTAATTCTTTGTAAATAGGTAACGGGAAATTATTGACCGTTGCTTGCAAAACTTTATTGGCCAGTTGTAATTGTTCTATTAGATCATCCTGAATAGCCTGGTTTCGCCGGTTAGATGAACTTTGAATATCCACCTGTCCGTACAAAGGGAAAACGTTTTCAAACACTATATCTTCAAGGTCAGAATCAGCAAAAAAACGGCGGCTGTTTACCAGCTTTTCTGCCGCCTCTGTAAACCGCCATGCAACAGTAGGGTGGATTGCGGTGCATTCCTGCCTGATTATACTTTCCAGTTGATTTTGAAATTCCTCCTGTGATCGTTGCAAAGCTGAAGTGAACAAGGGTATCACTTCTTCCAGCTTATGTGGTGTGATAGCATTTATCTCATCGTTATTTTCTGAACCCAGTTCCAGTATACCCACCAGTTCATTGTTATACAAAAGCGGTATAGCGATATAACTTTTCAATTTTTGCTTTGTCAGTTGTCTGGTTAGTACTGAATTTCCATCACCCTTATCAATTATCTCTGGCAATATGTATGCATTTCTTTTATTAAATACACACTCCTCCGAATCATGACAGAAAGTTTCTTTGATTGTTTTTGTTTTTTTATCCCTTAACATAATGCTATTCCAGATACCATATCCTATTGCTTGCAAAAGTTCTCTTTCTTTATTCCATGATATAAATCCTGTCTTTAGGTTTGGGGTGTTTAATAAAGCACTAAGGTTAGTTCTGATGCGTTCAACTATATCAGGCATTACCAATGCATCTTTTTTTAGCAGGTCGTACTTTAATGCTGAAACTGATTCTTCTTTAGTTACATCAAACAAAGTGACGATAGTGATGCCTTCATAAACAAAACTATTAGGCGGAATCTTTTTCTTCCATAAGGCTACATTGTCAAAATTGTTGATCAGTTCCCTGATGTCCTTTTGTGTAAGGTTAATTTCCTTCAAGGGTTTTATTTCTGCAAAATCCCCATTGAAGAAGGCCCTATACCGCTTTGTGATCCCTGTATTTTTATCAGGGATATCGAAATAAAAATTGCGGTTAAAGTTGATGCCGGCACCATACAAGGTATTCAGCATTGGAATTGACCCGAAAACATACATGGATTCCATATTGTTTTTGGGAACAGCTATGTTGCCATCAGCATCATCCAATATTTTTGCAAATCGTTTTGTAGTATTAAAAAAATGATTCTGATAAGGCATACAGGCTGCCCTTGTATCATTGGTTGTTGTTAATGAAGGAAAAAACGGTGATAATAATAGTTGAATGTCTTCCTGGTATGTTTCCAGAATGGATACATCTGTAAAGGTTTCTTTTAGTACAGGGTTTTTGTCCAGTCTTTTGAAGACTTCAGCAGCACGGTCATTTTCATACCCCCCCGGTTCATTTAATTGCTGTTGCCACCATTCAATCAGTTTTTTAAAACTATACTGAACCTTTATCGGGAATTCTCCGCTGTCGTTGTATTCGGAGCTCTTTATAAACTGCAGATATGACATGTTTCACAATATTATTGTATGAAAATTTTTATCGCTAAAAATTGGAACTATAATATAGTAACTTTATTGCAAAGTTAAAACAGATTACATGGAAACTATAGCAACTTCTTTACAACCTCTTATTGAAGCCTTTAAACTGCAAACAAGGCTTTTTCTGAATGTAACAAAGGACATATCAGACGAACATGCTGTCACTGGGATAGGAGGAAGTTCTAACCATATAGCCTGGATAACAGGCCATTTGTTTTCTACAAGGTTTATGCTGGGCACCGTATTAGGGATAACCGATAGAGAGCCATTCCCGGATCTGTTTGAAAGAGGTAAAGGAATACAGGAAGGGGCAACGTATCCATCAATGAAAGAATTGACTAATGGCTGGAATGAATTTGCTGAAAAAATAATTTCCCGTTTAGCAAGTATGAGTGAAGATGAGCTTCAGGCTGAAACTCCGGTACAAACTGCAATAGCAGAAAATACCCTGCGTGGGTTTATTACTTTTCTATGCCACCATGAGGCGTATCATATCGGGCAGATCAGTATAGTAAGAAGGTATTTTGGGTATGAAGCGATGAGTTATTCATAATTAATAAAAATCATTACACATTTGGAACAATGAAAGCTATTGTCTGCCTGAAATACGGCTTGCCATCTGACCTTATTTATACTGATGTTGCCAAACCTATTCCAAAGAAAAATGAATTACTTATAAAAATTCACTGCACAACCGTGAATGATTATGATTGGAGCCTTGTAACAGGTAAACCTTCTATCTATCGTCTGCTATTTGGATTAAGAAGACCCCGAAAGCCGATCGCAGGGATGGAGTTGTCTGGCGTTGTAGAGCAAGTTGGGGGTGATGTGAAATCTTTTAACGTGGGGGATGAAGTGTATGGCGATATTTCTGATCATGGATTTGGAACATTTGCAGAATATATCTGTATTCATGAAAAGGCTGTTGTAATGAAGCCGTCGGGTATAAGTTTTGAAGATGCTGCAGCAATACCTCATGCTTCTATGCTTGCATGGCAGTCATTAGTTGAAAAAGGTAAAATTCAGCAAAGTCAAAAGATCCTTATCAATGGTGCTGGTGGCGGGGTTGGTACATTTGCTTTGCAGATAGCAAAAACTTTTAATGCCGAAATAACAGGAGTGGATACCGGTGAAAAACTTGATATGATGAAAGCAATTGGATTTGATCACATTATTGATTATAAGAAAGAAGATTTTACAAGGAACGGCAAGCTTTATAACCTGGTGATTGACCCAAAAACAAATCGTTCTCCGTTTGCTTACCTCCGTTCGCTTCAAAAAGGTGGAAAATATGTTACGGTAGGGGGCCACCCTGGTAAACTAGTTTTACTCTTGCTTTTAAAATTCTGGATAAAATTATTTACGGGAAAGCGGCTCTATATTGTTGCGTTAAAGCCTAATAGTGAATTACAAAAGATCAATGATTTATATAAACAAGGCAAAATAAAGCCTGTTATTGACGGCCCATATTCTTTAAACGAAGTGCCAAATGCAATAAAAAGTTTTGGAGAGGGAAAGCATAAAGGGAAAGTGGTAATTAAGGTCTGAATGGGATATTTTGTAAGCACTTCATATAAAAGGCGTTCTGCTAAAAGCAGAACGCCTTTGTATTCTTTTTCTATTTTCTTTCTTAATAGAACAATTTCATTTCTACCCTGCGGTTTTGTTGCTTGCCAGCCTTTGTTTTATTATCAGCAATTGGCATGCTTTCTCCGAAGCCTTCACTTACCAACCTGCTCTCATCTATCCCTTTGCTGATGAGGTAATTCTTTACTGCAGCGGCACGACCATCACTCAACCGTAAATTAAATTCATCACTTCCATCACTGTCGGTGTGGCCGTCAATTTTCAATTTTACACTTTGATTTTCATTCAGTATTGTAATTACATCACCCAGTGGACCAAATGAAGCAGGACGAAGTGTTGTTTTGTTTACATCAAAGAAGATCTTTTTTGCTGCATATTCAATTCTTTTCACCACTTCTTCTGTTATCTCAGGACAGCCTTGCTGGGAAGCAACACCCGGAACATCAGGGCATTTGTCTTTGTCATCCGGGATACCATCTTTATCCCTGTCTGGTACAGGACATCCCTGGTATTCAGCCACACCCGGAACAGTAGGACATTTATCATTTTCATCATTGATGCCATCGCCATCAGTATCAGGAATCGGGCATCCCTGGTATTTAGGAAGGCCAGGAACTGTAGGGCACTTATCTTCTTCATCATTTATGCCGTCTTTATCAGTATCAGGGATCGGACATCCTTCATATTTAGGAAGACCTGGAACAGTAGGACATTTATCAAGGCTATCTATGATTCCATCACCGTCTGTATCCTTTGGTGGCGGCGGTGGTGGGGGAGGTATTACTTTTTTCTTTTCAAAATCAAACAATTTTAATTTTAACCCTGCATATATATTCTGATTATTCAGATCATATGGTCTGCTGGTATTTCCAAGGTTATTCACTTTGGTAAGGCCATATATATAACGGCCAAAAACAGTTAACCTTGCCTTTGGAAGGATTTCAACACCTCCAGTAAGTCCGAAGCTAAAGCTTTGGAAATCCTGTTTGTTAAACAGGTTATTGTCAGTTTTTATTGACGTTCTCATGTCAAACTGTACACCTACTGGAAAGGCAATATATTTACTTGCATGTATCTTCAGTAATAATGGTATACCGAAATAATTGATCTTACCATTGTAGTCATTAATAGTGCCGTTCTCAGGTTCATAGGTATTAGAGATAAATAGCATTTGAGGTTCCAGCGAAAGTCTCTGGCTCAGCGGAATATTTATCCAGAAACCACCTACTCCATCTGCATTAAATTTGTAATCCAAGCTTGTGGAAGTGTTTCTTGCTTTTACATTGAATTTTGACATGTTCAGTGCACCGGTCACACCGGCTGTCACATGCTGTTTCTCCTGTGCAGTGGCTACAAATGCCAGCATCACAATTGAACATACTAACAGTGTTTTTTTCATGTTGATTTGTTTTGGGATTGGTAATTTTTTATTGCTTGTATGAAATGAAAGTGCTTTTGTAATTGGGTGCAAAATTAAGCATAAAACAAGTTAGCCTTGATAGATCGAGATTTTTTTTATTACTGTGTTATTCTAACGGATTTATGTACCTACAATTAATTTTCAAAAGACAGACTACAATGATTGACTATAAGCAAAAAGGGTTGCATTGCATGAAATAAGAAGCTCAAGGTGGATTTTAACCTCTTTTATTTTTCTTTTTCTCTTCATCAACTACTAAAAAAGTAACTGGTTGTTTTCGATAGGCCTTTACGGGTCTTCCATTTTGCATAGCTGGTTTCCATTTTGGAGCTATTTTTAATAATCGTACTACTTCTGCTTCCATGCCATAACCATGTGTTGTTAACGGAACTATGTCAGAAATATCTCCTTCTTTATCAACGATAAATTGTATAACAACGGTGTATGTTCCTGCAGGAGCTTTCTTTTTTAGTGGCACAGCAGCGTTCAAGTTTTGTTCCAGGAACTGTCTCCATGCTTTCTCACCTCCCGGATAAGTAGCTTCTATATCAACCTTTGTAAATATTTTATTGATAAAGGCTGTATCATATTTCGGTAGAGTGTCATTTTGCGATGCTGTATTCACATTTGAGAAATCTATAGAGCAATTATTTGCATGTGCGTCATTTATCCGGATCAAACTAAATGCTGCTACGAGGATATGAACTCTATGGGTGCTCATTTTTACAAGATTGATGCTGCCAAGATATGTTTTTTATTTAATTGACCTGCATCTGTAACTTCTTACAATAAGTAACGTCATAAAAGATGTTATATTCCTGCTGATATAAATATCTATAAACTCAGCTTACCGGTTATCAAATTATTGCAAATAAGCCTGCTTGATTTTAATAACTTTCATAAAACAGTTGCCATGAATAAGTTATTCAACTCCCTTCTTTTTTTTCTGTTAACTATATCTGCCTTATCGCAAAGCGATCATAATACCGCTCCGGCGAGTTTAACTGCTTCGGAAAAACTGACTATAGAAGATTGGCAGTCTGACTTACGGTTTTTTCAACAGACTGTTCATAAGGATTATGATTTCCTTTTCAAAAAAACAACCGCAAAAGATTTTGATGCAGCGGTTGAAAAGCTATATAAGGAAATACCGGGCATGAAAGAGCATGAACGCATAGCTGGTCTTCTTAGAATAGTTGCTATGTTCAAATACGGACATACAAGATTGGGATTAGCAGAAAGTCAATTCAAATTCCATATTGTTCCGGTTAACTTCCATTTTTTTAGTGATGGATTGTATGTGGAAGGTGCTGATAAAAAATATGCTTCGATAACTGGGGCCAAAGTGATAAAAGTAGAGGGAGTAGCGGTATCAGATGCGCTTAAATCAGTAAAGCTGTTATTCCCCACTGAGAATGATCAGTTTTTCAAGGCTTATGGTCTTGATTATATAGCTTATCCCGAAGCATTACATGCACAGGGTGTAACGAAAGAATTGAAAAAGTCGGTGACGTATACTTTTGAAAAGAATGGTAAAACATTTGAACAAACTATTCCGGCAGTGGAATCATTTCGTTTTCCCAGGAATTATGGAGTGGTGAAGCCAACTACTGATTGGATTAGTGCCAGAGATTCCGGTAACCCGGCTCATTACCTGAAGAACCTTGATAAGAATTATTATTATGAGTATTTACCTGAGAAAAAAACAATGTATGTGCGGCAAAGCCAGGTGGAGAATGACCCGCAGGAATCAATTGCTGAGTTTTATAAAAAGGTTTTTGCATTTATAAAAAATAATGATGTTGAGAAGATGGTACTTGATGTTCGTTTGAATGGTGGTGGAAATAACTATTTGAATAAACCTGTCGTTACAGGAATTATTGAATGTGAAAAAATCAATAAACCAGGAAAGTTGTTTGTAATAATTGGTCGCCGTACTTTTTCTGCCTGTCAGAATTCTGTGTATGATTTAAATAATTATACAATTGCATTGTTTGTTGGGGTGCCAACAGGAGAGTACATAAATTTTTATGGAGATAATCGCAGATTAGATTTGCCTAAGACCGGTATTCCTGTTTATCTCTCATTTGCCTGGTGGCAGGATAAGCCACAATGGGAGAATGCAGACTGGCTGGCACCGCAACTGGCCGTAGATATGAGCTTTGATGAATATAAAGCAAATAAGGACCCGGTACTTGATGCCTGTCTAAACTTTTCTGAAAAAGACCCAGTACTTGATCCGATGGCCCGTTTGAGAGATCTGTTTATAGCGGGTAATACAAAAGAAGTGGAGGAAGAAGCCAAAAAGATGGTGGAGGATCCAAAATACCGCTACATCAATTTTGAAACAAGGATCAATGAAAACGGGTATAATTTGCTAAATGCAAAACAAATTGAAGGTGCATTGTTTGTTTTTCAGCTTAACACAAAGCTGTTTCCTAAGTCTGCCAATGTATGGGATAGTTTTGCTGAAGCAAACTGGAAGGCAAGTAAAATTGACAAGGCAATCGAATATTATAACAAAGCCATTGAACTTGACCCTAATGGTCAAACAGGAGAGAATGCAAGGAATATGCTAAAGCAGATCAAGGAAGGGAACTAAATAAGCAAATAGGTTTAATATCCCATAAGGTATTCTCTGGATTGTAAAAAAAAAGACTGATTAACAATCAGTCTTTTTTTAATTAATGTATTATCATTTTTTTAGTGTCTGTAAATTCTTCAGTTTCCATTTTGTAATAGTATAACCCTTTAGCAACATTTTTCCTGTAAAAAGGTATGGTATATGTTCCACTTGGTTGTGTCTTATCCTGTATTATTTTTATTGTCCTTCCATTCATATCAATGATGCTGATCTTTACATTGCAAGTCTTAGGTATATAATAGGAAATGGTTGTGACATCTTCAAAAGGATTCGGGTAATTCTGGCTCAACAGATAATAGCCACGATTATGACTAAGGTCAACCTTTACAATATTCGAAAAGCTAAACCGGTTGTCAAGATCCATTTGTTTTAATCTGTAATAATAGCGACTTAAAGATAGGCCGATGTCATAATAGTTATAATCCGTTTGAACATTGCTGTTCCCATTACTTGCAACAAAACCAATAGTTGTCCAATTTATACCATCGGTACTTCGCTGTAAATCAAACCCACGATTATTTTGTTCAAAACTTGTTGACCAATCAAGTTTTACTGTTGTGCCACTTACAGTTGCCCTCAGACCCAATAATCCTACCGGTAGTGGGCTGCACTGTATTATATTGATTGGTATGCTGGTTGATAGTGTTCTGCTGCATCCCTTGTCATCTGTAATGCCAGTTAAAGTGAGACTGGTCGATGTTTGAGTAAATAAAACATCTACCCAATAGTTGCTACCACCTCCGTTTTGATCAGGGAATCCACCACCATATTTATAAACAGCGTTTGGCCCATCAACTCCGTTTTGAAGTGCAGTCAGATTACCATTAGTAACTCCAGAAGAATTAAAGAATCCAGGGCTTATAGCAAACCATCCCGGAGAAGGAGAATAATATGAGGCTATGTATGTAGTGTTGGCCGCAATACTTACTGGTGAACTAAAATGAGCTTCTACCCAACCTGTGTTTGCATTGTTTGTATTTGTAAACGTAACACTTGCTAAAAGAGTTCCGCCAGCATCGTATAACCTACCGATATGGCCAGAACTTGCATTAGAAGCACCTTTGTAAAAACGAATACCAGTAATTTTTCCGGGTATTGATGATCGGAATTTAACTCCTATTTCAATACTCACATCATCTTTCACATTGGCATTTACAGGAGTTCCTGTATTTCCCCAAATACTCGACTCTGCTGGCGAAGCAACAATATTTGTAGAGAAAGGGATACCGCTTTGCACATTACTATAAGTATTGCCATTGATCTGTAATTGATAAGGTCCTGGGCCACTGGTAGCAGTAAATACCAGGTTGATATTTGTTCCAAAACAAACATTATTTGTGCTTGTTGTAATTGTTCCTGTTGGTAAAGGATTTACTGTAAGGCTTGCTGTGCTTAATGCTGGTCCATTATTTGAACAATCTAGAGCATCAGTAATACTTGTTAGAGTATAGTTTATAATCTGAGGAGAAGTAATTTCCGGAATAAACACTGCATCTACCCAATAATTTGCATCATGAAAAGATTCATCAGGGAATACACCACCACTTCCATATTTAAATACACCATTGTTGCCATCTGTTCCTGATTGTAAAGCAGTAAGGTGTCCGTTTATAACGGGTGCAGATTGAAACCCATATTCCGTAAATGCATATTGACCATTCGGTGCATGATAAGATGCTATATAAGTTGTATTTGCAGCAATGGCAATTGGAGTCGAAAATTTTGCTACCTGCCAGCCAGTGGTAGACTCATTTGTAAAAGTAACAGTCCCTAATAGAGTTCCGGTAGCTGACCAAAGTCTTCCAGTGTGGATGCCAGTATTTGCTGCCCGTTTGTAAAATCTTATTCCGGTAATAAATCCATTAACATCAGCCCTGAATTTTACACCCAATTCAACAGAACCGTTATCTACCACAGCCGGTTCTCCGCCGATTACATTATTATTCCAAATCGAGTTTTCATTTGGTGTAAAAGTGTAGAATGGTGAACTTGTTGTTACATTAGTATAGGTTTCTCCATTTACTACGATCGTATAGGGACCTGTTCCTGTTGCACCAGATAGCTGTAATGTAACCGGGCCATTGCCTGTACAGATTTCGGATGGGGTTGCAATTATGGTTGCAACCGGGGGAATACAAATAAATTCTTCATAAATGGCAGTATAAATACCTGAGGCCGCATTAAAGAAAGCATATTCAATACCCTTTATAGTTTTATATACAGGTATTATAGGATTCCCATTCATGCTTATAGATAAAAGTCTTAGGTTTCCTGTTCCATATTTTGGAAGCATAGCTTGTATATTTCTTGCTGCTACATTTGTGTTGATGGTAAAAGTAAGAGTGTTGTTAATCCAGGTATGATTTGAAAATGAAGAACTGTTTCTTGCATCTAACCATGTCAGCATTTGTTTTGCTGAAATTACCGGAACATTGTGTAGCAGAGCAGAAGCGATTATTGCATCGGAACCAGACGTGCTATTACCGCCATTTGTATCTGTATGCATGTTGGCACAAAATACACCATAGTAACCTTCAGGTCCTGTTGCTTTGGCAAGTAATGAATTAATATGTGTGGAGTAAGTAATGTTTGATTCATCAGTAAGTTGTGTAGCAAGCTGATAACAATCAATCAAACTTCCATCAAGATCTGCAAAACGCATTGGCATACCAGATCCTGTAAACATACCCGGCCTGTCTGATACCCAACTACCAGGCCAGTAATAATAGTTTGCATCAAGATAAATACCATTGCCTGCTTCTTTTTTAGCCATTGTCACCCAATCGCTCCATGCTATGCAATGAGTACGATGGGTGCTTGTGGGTGATAAACCCGGGAATGTAACACCCATATTGGATAGCTGAGAGGTGAAATCAGATTCCAATGAAACTGGAGTAAAGTTGGCACAGCCAGTATTGAGATGAACACCAATCTCAAATCCTTGTGCAGCAAACGCAGTTGCCTCTGCATTTGTAATTGGGGTAGATGGATAAATGTAAGAAGTTCCACGAATAGCTTTCCAGTCTGCCACATCAGTTGGATTGTTATAAGAACCAGAAAGTGAGAGATATTGATTAAATCTACCTATAGTTCCCCCAACTCCATGGTCATCACCTGTCATTACTACAGCTGCTTTATGACCTGATGGTAAGAACCAGAATCTTGGTAATGGCATTCTATGCAAACTGCTTTGCAATATGATATTAGTAAGTAAGCGTTGCTGCTCATCAGCCTGTGGTATTGCTACCTTATCAAGGTTAACCCAATCAGGTTGTGGGTCACCGGAAGCATTCCCAAAAAAGAGATCAGTTGAACGGTTTGGCCCTGGTTCTCCATCACGGTTTTGGCCAGCCCATGCAGGATTCCCTTGTCGAGTTAATACTACAGATTTTGGAAGATCATAAGTAAATGCTATTGCTTTTCCTCCATTTACACCAACGGAATTACTTGTAACCGCAGGATATACTGTTGCTGTTGTCGCATCGGAAAATAATGTTGCAATTGATGTAGCTGTATTTAATGTATATTGGTCAGCTGCTCCATGAAATTGTATAGTTTGATTAACAATTCCGTTGCCAGGTCCACTTGTAGTATTAATTAATAGGTATTGATTTGATAGAATTCCCCCAGCTGTTGAGATACCCAATAAAGAAGATAATTGTGCATCAGGTTTAAACGCAATAAAAGTGCCGCCGTTATTCGTCCAGTTGGTAAAGTCTGTAACATTTGTTGCGGATAAACTCATCTCACCTAATACTACAATATTGTAATTGGTAAGCATTGATGCGTTTACTTCACTAATTTCCTTTACATCAAATTCATTTAAGCCTTCAGCTCTTAAAATTTCGGTTGTGTAAAGACTAAAGGGGTTACTGGAATTATGAACAACAAGTATCGGACCGCCAAAACCTTCATTGGGAGATGGTCGGCTTGTAATATTTAAGGTAATAATATTAGTACTGCTTACTGTAGTTTCCATATTGCCGCTATCATCAAAGGCACGGCATTTTACAATAACCGGGCCCGCAGTAGCAGGTGCGTTAAAACTAAATGACCAATTACTATTTCCGTTTGCGGCTCTCCATGTTGTTCCACCATCCAATGAAACCTCAACACCACCTACTGCATTATCATCAGTTGCTGTTCCGGCAATTGTGATAAGGCTATTGCCAACAATTGTTGAACCGTTTACCGGGTTTGTAATTGCAGATACGGGAGGGGTATTATCGGTAGATGCAGTTGCTAAAACAAGGCCTGCCTGTAAAGTAGCCGGTTGTGTATTCATGTCAGCCAATAAATTAACGGTGGCTTGCTGCATCCTTATATCCTCCGTTGATGAACCTCTGTCATGAGTGCCATCAAGTCCCCAACTCCATTGAACTGTACCTGCCCCAAAAACCCATGCTCCACTACTATGCTTGTAAAGTGATATTTTATGAGTTTTGCCAGATACGTTTGTATTCGATAAAGTAATTCTTCCGTTGGGATATTTGTCAGCAAATTCAGCAGATTCCGGATCCCATTCATAGCCAATAGTATTATCGCTAAGTGTTGCTTTCTGACCAGGGGTTAATGATGTTATACTTGTATTCCTCCATAGTCTGAGGTCTTTATATATGTAAGGAACTTCTATAGCAGCATTATCTTCACTCCAGCTTATCTGCCCGGTCAATTGATTCTCAGGGTTGCAACCATCGGCAGCAGGAAAAGAACAACCATCTCTCCATAGACCAGTCCATATATTGGGTAATGGATCACATTTTGTCCCGCATGTATTTTCACCTAATGTCCCTTCTTTGTAGCAAACTAGAGTCCTATGTGAAGTGTTAGCCCCATCAATACTGCTTTCCCATCTTGTTTTCCAATACACTTCATTACCGCTGAAAAATGCCAGGTGAACTCCATTATTTCTTGCTGTTTCAAATTTATTTCTTTCAGCAAGAGACCAGTATTCATCATGACCTACTGACAAAAGTATCTTATGATGTAATGGTGTTATAACTGTCGGGTCTCGATCCATATCTAAATCTGTAGTATATGACATGTTGTATCCATTTCTTTCCAGCCATCTTACCATTGGATACTCTGCATTGAATATGAAATCCTCTTCCGGACCTCCGCCACCCCCGCCGCTTCGGGTAAGGAACGGACGATTGTAACTTACTTTAGAAGCTTTACCTCCAGTACCAGTGTATAAACTTTTTCCTCCATATATATTGTAAGCTTGCCATGTAGCATCTGAAGTTTTGAATAAAAGATCAGTTGGTGTTCCATCATCTCTTACCACAAAAAAAAGATGACTGCTTCCATTGTTATCAGCTCTTGTAAGCTTTGCAAAATAAATTCCTGAAACGGCAGTTGAGGGAACAAGCCAATTAGCAGACTCCGTCCAGTTGCCACAGTCATTAAGACCAGTTACCACATCTGTTATTGGTGCGGGTTGAGAAACACCTGGAAAATTTCCAAGTCCAATAATTTCTCTTGCGCCATGCCCCTGGTAATACCCCATCCTGAAAATTGTAATTGAATAGTTAGTTGAAGCACCAGTAACGGAGATCTTAAAACGAATAGTTTGACCCTTATTAACACTAATATCTGTTGCAAAACCTTGAATACTAAGATCACCGGCACCGTTGATATCCCATATGGAAGAAGGTGTACCTGGTAATGCATTCTCAGTTACGATGGGGTTCGTTGCAAAAGAAAACAAACATAAAATCAGGAAAAGTATACAGGAAAAAGGTTTTCTGCAATAGTTCAGGCAATAACTCATTGGTACGTCAGGTGGTTAACGTTATTAAAAGTGGTTCGGTGGTTTAAAAGGAAATAAGATTTGTATGGGATTTCGGAATTGCCTTGAAGTGGCCAGGATTATGGATGATTGTAAAACTACTAGGAAACAATTATTACACCAATAGTATTTTTACTAATTCGCTAATATAATAAAGCATTTCATTATTTGTATGCAATGAAAAATTCCGATCTCAGTATTGCAGTTTGCCAATTCTTGGATGATACTAAACAAATAGGTTCTTCGTTATTATCCATTATTTTATCAATTTCAGGGTTATTAAATAAAGCTCCATTACTTTAAACTTTAAGTGTCTCAGACAGTCTATGGACTGCCCTAATTTGAAAAATTAATCAACTAAATATCATTTATGAAAAAAACGATCCTTACAGTATTCGCTGTTTTAAGTGCAGTATTTATCCTTTCGTCTTGCCAAAAGGAAAAAAGTGATGATGATAACAGTTCTTCCACCGAGATTTCAACTCATTCAGACGACCAGTCACGTTTTGCTACGGAGCAGGATGCCGTAGCCAATGATGCTAACCTAATGATTGAAGCTACTTCTGGAATTTCTGGCAGAGGGGAGCAGGTTCAAAGCCTTATTTGTGATGCTACAGTTGTAGTTGACACAATAAGCAATCCCCGTACGATAACAATAACCTATAATGGAACTAATTGCCTGGGCAACCGTACCCGTACTGGTGTTGTTGTATTATCAATGAACCACGGGGTTCGTTGGAAAAATGCAGGGGCCGTAATCAATGTTAGTTTTCAGAACCTCAGAATTACCCGATTAAGCGATAATAAAAGCATTACTATAAATGGAACACAAACTTATACTAATGTAAGCGGTGGGTTACTGGTTAATTTACCAGCTTTAGGTACAATTACCCATACCATTACCAGCAGCAATATGTCTATTACATTCGATAATGGTGCTCAGCGTAACTGGCAGGTAGCAAGAAGAAGGGTGTTTACATATAACAATGGTATCGTAATTACAATAACAGGTACACACACAGATGGTGCTGTTACCAATATTGCTGAATGGGGTACAAACCGTTTTGGTGGTACATTCACAACATCAACACTGGAGCCAATCATCATTAAACAGGATTGCAGTTTCAGAGTTACTGGCGGAAAATTAAAGCATGTTACCCCATTAGTAACTGCGACGGCAACTTTTGGGTTGAACTCTGCAGGTGTTCCAACAACCTGTCCTGCAGGAAGCTATTATTTTAAATTAGAATGGGTTGGGCCTTTAGGTAATAATCGTAGTGTTATTCTGCCTTATTAATAATTTTTAAAAGCCATTGAAGCCGGGAAAACTTCCCGGCTTTTTTATTGCTATTCCTGTAACTTCAATCGTTGGCTGATATTTTATAAAAATCTATTGATTAAAATGCTTAAATTTTTCCTTTCACTCTTTTTTGTTGCGATGACATTTCTATTGCAAGCTCAATCGTATAAAAAACTTCATTTTAAGTCAATAGTAGTTGATACGCATAATGATATTCTGAGTAAGGCTGTTGATGAAGGTCTTGCTATAGATACTGATCTCAGAGGAAAAACACATTCTGATGTTGAAAGGTTTAAGAAAGGAGGAGTGGATGTTCAGTTGTTTTCTGTATGGTGTGACGGCCAGAAAGTAAATCCATATAATTGGGCAAATAGGGAAATGGACAGTTTAGTTGCTATATTAAATCGAAACCCGGATAAAATTGTAATGACGGGCAATCCGGAAGAAACAAGGAAAGCCGTAAAAAACAAAAAGCTGGCTGCCATGTTTGGTGTGGAAGGCGGACATATGATTGAAAACAATCTCGAAAATTTGAATAACTTTTATCGCAGAGGTGTTCGATATATGACACTCACATGGAATAACTCTACAGATTGGGCTACTTCAGCATGGGATGAAACATTAAAAGGTGATTCTTTAAAACATAAAGGACTTACTGATTTCGGTAAACAGGTTGTAAGAAGAATGAACGAACTTGGAATGCTGGTAGATCTTAGCCATGTGGGAGAACAAACATTTTATGATGTACTGGAGACAACAAATAGACCAGTACTGGTCTCTCATAGTTGTGTGCATAGTCTTTGTCCTGTGCCAAGGAATTTAAAAGATGAGCAGATAAAAGCAATTGGAAAGAATGGCGGTGTTATACATCTGAATTTTTACTCCGGTTTTATTGACAGCAGTTATGACCTGCGTTCTGCTATATTTAATGCAAGGCATAAGACTGAACTTGATTCGTTGCTTAAAATAAATTCTGAAGTTTATTATGCGAATGAATACTTGTTTAAGAAATATCCTGATGAAGTAAAGTCCTTGCGGCCACCATTATCTATGTTGATTGATCACCTTGATTATATTGTAAAAATGATAGGCGTCGATCATGTTGGCCTGGGTAGTGATTTTGATGGCATCAATTCGGCACCACAGCAATTAGATGATGTGACCAGTATGCCGCTTATCACCAAAGCCTTAATGGAAAGAGGATATAGAAAAAAAGATATAAGGAAGATATTAGGAGAAAACTTCCTCAGGATTTTTGAAGAAAATAACCAGGCAAAATGAGTTAAACATCTTCCTCTTTGAAAGATAATTGCAGGCTTGAAATTTTAGTTTCAACTTTCCTGTATTTCACTCCGGCCTTTTCCAGCATCAACCGGGAAACTTTAAATACATCGTTCCCTTCATACTTATCAGATAAGTAAATCACTTCTTTTATTCCTGATTGGATAATTGCTTTTGCACATTCATTACAAGGGAAAAGTGCTGTATAGATTTTACAGCCGTCTAATGCCATACCTATATTATTCAGAATGGCATTTAATTCGGCATGACAGATATAAGGATACTTGGTATTCATATATTCGCCTTCCTTTTCCCATGGGAAATCATCATCGTCACATCCAATAGGCAAGCCATTATAACCTGCTCCAACAATCTTATTTTTATTATTGACTATGCAGGCACCGACCTGTGTACTTGGATCTTTGCTTCTTTTAGCAGATAGTAATGCAACTCCCATGAAATATTCATCCCATGAAATATAATTTTGCCTTTTTTTCAAGATGCTCTGTTTTAAATGTTAAGTATTGAACCGAACGATAAAGAGTGATTATCTTTTATTCTTTTATTGGAAGAATACAAAGAAAACAAATCAGAGATTGTAACTGAAGTTGATGGTAGCACTGAAGCTCGGTTTATAAATTTATTCAGCAAACCATTCATTGTGTTGCTCAGCTACACGAATGAAAGTTGTCCTTTTACTTAACTCCTTTAGTGATTTTGCACCAACATAAGTGCAGGCTGAACGAAGACCTCCCAAAATATCCTGGATTGTATTTGTTACATTTCCACGATAAGGAATTTCAGTTGTCTTTCCTTCCGAAGCCCGGTAATCGGCAACGCCACCTGCATATTTATTCATGGCAGTTTCAGAACTCATACCATAAAAAAGTTTGAATTGCTGTCCGGCTCTTTCAATTAATTCTCCACCGCTTTCTTCATGCCCGGCAAGCATGCCGCCAAGCATAACAAAATCTGCACCGCCACCAAATGCTTTTACTACATCGCCCGGCACTTTACATCCGCCATCTGAAATGATCTGTCCGCCCAGGCCATGAGCTGCATCGGCACATTCTATAATAGCTGAAAGCTGTGGATAGCCAACTCCGGTTTTAACCCTTGTAGTACAAACTGAGCCAGGTCCAATTCCTACTTTGATAATATCAGCTCCTGCAAGTAGCAGCTCTTCTACCATTTCACCTGTTACTACATTACCTGCAATGATGACTTTTTCTGCATATTTAGTTCTGGTGGCTTTTACAAAATCAACAAATTTTTCTGAATAACCATTTGCTACATCAATACAGATAAAACGGAGAGAACTGTTTTCTTTTAATATGGTATCCAACTTCTCTGCATCGGTATTGCTGGTGCCTGTACTGATGGCAATATTTTCTTTGATTGCATTTCCTGTTTCGTTCATAAAAGCTTTCCACTCGGCTGGTGAATAGTGTTTATGAATAGCAGTAAATAGATTTAATGCTGCCAAAGATCTAGCCATTTCAAAAGTGCCTACTGTATCCATATTGGCTGCCATTATCGGGATGCCTTCCCAGGAAGTTCCGGTATGCATCAACTTGAATTTTCTTTCTACTGATACTGTTGACCTCGAACTTAGAGTTGATCGCTTGGGACGAAGCATTACATCTTTAAATCCCAGTTTTATATCTGATTCGATACGCATGATAATAAATTTTGCTCATCACAATTTAGGAAACAAAGAGCAGTTAAATGAAGTTGGGTTATTTTGCGACAGCAATCTTTACTTTTTTGTTTTTTATCTTCTGATCTTTGATAAGCTGAAGCATATGGCTGACTTTAATCTTTTTAACAGCTACAAAAGAGAAAAAATCCTTTACTTCAATTAATCCAATATCTTCTTTTTTCAATTCCCCTTTATTCGATAGAAAACCGACAATGTCAATTTTATTGACCTTGTCTTTTTTCCCGGCAGCAACAAATAAGGTAGACCACTTTGGTTTTTCAGGAATAACAGTTATTTCCGGCAATTCTATGTTTTCTATTGGCGAGTCAATATATTCTGGTTGTTTTTCTTCCGGCGAAAGGATAAGTATTGCCGTACCACTTGCATCCATTCTGGCAGTTCTGCCGTTGCGGTGTGTAAAAATATCTTCACTATGCGGAAGATGGTAATGAACAATATACCGGATGTTGGCAATATCCAAACCTCTTGCAGCAAGATCAGTAGTAACTAATACATTCGATGTTCCGTTCCGGAATTTACAAAGAGCCGCATCCCGTTCCTGCTGTTCCATCGCCCCATGATAATAGACATTCAGGATGTCTTTATCTTTTAGAAAATTGCTAGTCCGTTCTACGGATTCCCGGTGGTTGCAGAAAATAATAGTGGAACGGTTGCCCAGCATACAAATCAATCTGAACAATGTTTCCAGTTTATCTTTTCCATCACTTTGTACTTTTTTTATAGTAAGGCCAGTCTCCTCATCCATATCATCCAGGAAATTTAATTTTACTGGTTCCTTCATACCGATAAACTCCGGAATTTCTACAGCTTCTGTAGCGGAGGTTAAAATTCGCTTTTTGATATGTTTTAATGAGCCAATAATAAATGACATTTCTTCCTGGAAACCCAACTCCAGGGATTTATCAAATTCATCCAATATGATCGTTTCTATAGTATCGGTTGTGATATTTCCTCTTCTTATATGATCAGCTAGTCGTCCGGGAGTACCGATCAATAATCCAGGTGGCTCTATCAGATTGTTTTCTTCTATTTCCCTTTTATGGCCGCCATAGCAACAGGTGACTTTAATATTCGTACCCATGCTTTTAAAAACTGATTCTATTTGTAAAGCCAGTTCCCGTGAAGGAGTAATGATCAATACTTGTGATGTCGTTTTTTTTGGATCTATCAGTTTGAGTAATGGTAAGAGAAAAGCTAATGTTTTACCAGATCCTGTAGCTGATAACAATAGGATATTGCTGTGCTTTTCAATGGCAGCCTTAGCTGCATGCTGCATCTCATTTAGTGATTTGATATCTAGTTTCTCCAGAATGCTTTCTACCGTTGCGTTTTTTAATGTCATGAAGCAAAAGTAAGTTTGTTTTACTGATACAATTAATACTGTTTCAATTTATGATTTTCATTTATTTTTAACCTTATCAAAGAATAACTATGAGTATAGCTGTAAGACAATTAGAAC
>CAYVSH010000033.1:0-24329 GCA_964453625.1 uncultured Chitinophaga sp. | reverse complement strand
CCACCAGCTACATTCACCGTTGGTGTAACAGATTATACTTTTAATTCCATCAATGCTATTTTTGGCAGAATGCTCAAAACAAAAGACGGTCATATTGTTACACTTGCTTATTGGGAGCAAAAAGAAACTGTCAGCAATGATGACATACCATATTTTGAAAAATAAATTTAGCAGACATGGAAATAAAAGATCTGTTTGATCCAGCTGTAAAGCAAGAGATCATTGACAGAATTAATAAGTTAACACCAGACACTGAAAGAAAGTGGGGTAAAATGAACGTATCACAAATGCTGGCGCATCTCCAAGCCCCGATTGAAGTAGCGTATGATACCCGTATTGTGAAAGGAAATCTTTTGATCAAGATGATGGTACCCTTTTTTAAGAGTAGCCTTTATAACGATAAACCCTGGAAAACAAGTTTGCCAACGGATAAAACATTCATCACAACTGGTGAGGTAAAAGATTTTGAAACAGAGAAAAATAAATTACTTGGCCTGGTAGAAAAGTTCAGTGAGTCTGCCATCAGAGATACGCCACATCCGATTTTTGGAAAAATGACCAATATGCAATGGAGCAATGCTGCCTGGAAACATATTGATCATCACCTGAGACAATTTGGTGTTTAAAAAAGTAACGCTTCAGGCGGGACTTTTTATCCAATAGCATTTAAAACTATTTCTTTCAATTTCTCAATCGGCACCCTTTCCTGCTCCATCGAATCTCTGTGACGGATGGTTACCGTATTATCTTCTTTACTTTGGTGATCCACTGTTACACAAAAAGGTGTTCCCAATGCATCCATCCTTCTGTATCGTTTTCCAATCGAATCTTTTTCTTCGTAAAAACATTTAAAATGAGGCTTGCAATCAGCCATTATCTTTTCTGCTATTTCCGGCAGCCCATCTTTTTTCGTTAACGGCAGCACAGCCAGTTTTATTGGTGCAAGTTTAGCAGGAAGTTTTAAAACAACCCGGTCATCTTTCTTTTCTTCTGTGCTCAGGTCTTCTTCCGTATAAGCATGACTGATCACCGCCAGGAACATCCTGTCCAAACCAATTGATGTTTCTATCACATAAGGAATATAGTTTCCATACGGTTTGCCTGTTTCGGGATCCACATCATTATCAAAATACTGCATTTTCTTTTTGCTGTATTCCTGGTGTTGTTTCAAATCGAAATCAGTTCTTGAATGAATTCCTTCGAGTTCCTTGAATCCAATCGGAAATTCAAATTCAATATCGCAAGCTGCATCAGCATAATGTGCAAGTTTCACATGATCATGATAACGATATTTCTCTGCCGGTATTCCTAAACTCTTATGCCACTCCAATCTTGTTGCTTTCCATTTTTCGTACCACTCTTTCTGAGTGCCGGGCCGGATGAAGAACTGCATTTCCATTTGCTCAAACTCCCTCATCCTGAAAATAAATTGGCGGGCAACGATTTCGTTCCGGAATGCTTTTCCGATCTGTGCAATACCAAAGGGGATTTTCATACGACCGGTTTTCTGCACATTCAGAAAGTTGACAAATATTCCCTGTGCAGTTTCGGGCCGCAGGTATACTTTATTATCCTCATCGTCTGCAGAAACAGTAGAACCAAATTCAGTAGAGAACATCAAATTAAACTGGCGGATATCTGTCCAGTTGCAGGTTTCGCTGATGGCACAGACCATTTTATTATCCTCAATCAGTTTTTTCAAACCAGCAAAATCATCTTTTGCCAACAAAGAATCCATGTCGCTCAAAATCGTTTCTGCATCTTTTTCCCTTCCCTGTTCTTTTAATTTTTCTGCATGGCCTTCTATCAAATGATCAACTCTGTATCTTTTTTTACTATCCTTGTTATCAATCATCGGGTCGTTGAAGTTATCTACGTGGCCGCTGGCCTTCCATGTAGTTGGATGCATAAAAATGGCGGCATCAATACCGACAATATTTTCGTCAGATAATTGCGTCATGCTTTTCCACCAATAGTCCTTGATATTCTTTTTCAACTCTGCACCCATTTGGCCGTAATCATACACAGCCTGCAATCCGTCATATATCTCACTACTGGGAAAAATAAAGCCGTATTCTTTACAATGCGAAATGATCGCTTGGAACTTATTTGTATCGTTTGCCATAAGGGGCAAAAGTAAGTCAGAAAAGGGATTTAAAAAGATTCACTTTACAGTATGAAGTTGACATGAAATTTCTGAGAATTTCTGCAAAATTGATTTGAAGGTTTCATTTAAGTTTCTCATTTTTTGTATGTCGATCAGCATCCCTTTTATTCTTCTTTTCAAAATTTTTCTCTAAGGCGTCGGTAAGATCTACACCTGTCTGATTAGCGAGACAAATCAGTACCCATAATACATCAGCCATTTCATCGGCCATATCTTTATCCTTGTCTGACTCTTTGGAAGACTGATCTCCATATCTTCTGGCCATGATTCTTGCCAGCTCACCTACCTCTTCTGTTAATATTGCCATATTTGTGAGTTCACTAAAATATCGGACACCAACCGTCTTTATCCAATCGTCCACTTTTTGCTGGGCATTCTGAATAGTCATAACAAATAATTTAGAGTATTCATTGCAATATAGCATGATTCTTGTCGTTAAAAACACCCTGCCATTTTCAATGGCAGCGAATCCTGTACCTCCTGCCCAATGAAGACTGATCGAAATCAAATCCTTTAAAAGATTAATAGTATTTTATGCAGCAATCATTCCGCAGGCTAATAGCCATAGCCATTCTGTCGCTTTCCTTATTTGCAGCTAATGCACAACCCAATGGTTCATTTCCGGAAAAAAAAGAAAGCAAACCTTATAAAATACTTACTTCAGGCAAACAGATCACCATAAAAAGTACAAAAGATATTAACCATGTTATGCTCTGGACAACAGGAGGCAATCGTGTAGTGGAACAGAAAGAGATAAACAAAAGCCTATTCACTTTTACCATCCCTGTTAATCAAAACACATTTTACATGATGATTGGAATGACAGGAGGAAAAATTTATACTGAAAAGATCGGAATAAGAGATTAAGATCAAGCCCCTTCCATTTTCTATTCTTTACTTTTCGTATCCATTACTATCGTAACCGGACCATCATTTAATAATTCCACTTTCATATCTGCACCAAATATTCCCGTGCCGATTGGCCTCCCAAGATCAGCCTCTAATTGTTTGATCATCTTTTCATATAACGGAATTGCAATATCAGGTTTACTGGCTTTTATATAAGAAGGCCGGTTACCCTTTTTTGTAGATGCATGCAACGTAAACTGGCTCACCAATATTATTTCACCTTGCTTATCCAAAACAGATTCGTTCATTACACCATTAGAATCATTAAAAATGCGAAGATTGATGATCTTTCCTGACAGCCAGACAATATCTTCATTTGTGTCTGCATCTTCGATTCCCAGTAAAACCAAAAGTCCGTTGTTGATCTGCGAATGAATTTTGCCGTCAATTGTAACACTGGCTTTGCTTACTCTTTGAATAACTGCCCGCATAGTCCGTAAATTTGTTTTACAAATGTAAAGGCTAACAATGATTGACCTCACAAAAGAAATAACATTTCAAACTACGAGAAGCGGCGGTAAAGGTGGACAAAATGTAAACAAAGTGGAAACAGCTGTCATCGCTTCATTTCATATTGCATCATCAATGTTATTAACAGATGAGCAAAAAACTTTAGTGGCAGAAAAATTTTCTAACCGGGTAAACAGCGAAGGTTACCTGCAGGTAAAAAGCCAGGAACATCGTACCCAGTTGGTCAATAAAGAAGAGGCTGTCGAAAAAATACATGAGCTGGTAAAAAAGGCACTTGAAAAGAAAAAGCCACGCATAGCTACTAAAGTCAGCAAGATTGCCAAAGAAAAGAGGCTGGAATGGAAAAAGAGAAATTCAGAAATTAAATCTGGTCGTCAAAAACTAAAACCAGGTAATTATTAAAACTATTCCCTGCTAAAAATTGTAAATTAGCTATTCAATTGAATGCTGTGCGAAAAAGTATCCTTGTTATAACATCTCTTTTCTTATCCGCTTTCCTATTGACTTATCTGGTATCTGCCTGCAAAAAGGAACAGAATACAAAAGGCATACAATTATTACAACAGGAAATACCTTCAGGCTTTCCGCCACCTGTATATAGATTTAGCGATAACCCATTAAGCGAAGAAGGGTTTGAACTCGGCAGAAAATTATTTTACGACGGAAGGTTATCAATTGATAATTCTATATCCTGCTCATCCTGTCACCAACAAATTGGGAGTTTTGGCACTTTCGAACATGACCGCAGTCACGGAGTTTTTAATTCCCATACTTTACGTAATGCACCCGTCCTTTTTAATCTGGCATGGAGTACCAGTTTTCATTGGGATGGTGAATTTACATCATTGAAAGATGAAGCTGCACACCCCATCAACGGCCATATAGAAATGGGTGAAAGTTTTGAAGGTGTTATTAATAAAATAAAAAATGACAAGGAATACCAGGAACTTTTTAAAAAAGTTTTTCACTCTTCTTTCATTCAACCGGAACATATTTTAAAAGCGTTGGCACAATTTACCGGCTCACTGATTGCTGCTGATTCAAAATATGACCGATACAAAAAAGGGACTGCAACCTTTACTGCACAAGAAGAAAATGGTTACCAGGTTTATAAAGCTAATTGCGCCACTTGTCACCCTGAGCCACTTTTCACTGATTACAGTTACAGGAATATCGGCTTGCCGGTTGATAATTTTTTAAATGACTATGGCAGAATGCGGATTACAGGCAATCCTCAGGACTCATTAAAATTTAAGGTTCCAACTTTACGCAATACTTATGTTTCTTCAAATTATATGCATGATGGAAGGTTTGGAACCTTACAACAATGTATCAATCACTATAGAATAAATGTGCAACAAAGTGCCACACTTGATCCATTACTTACAAATGGCATTACCCTTACAAATACACAAGCCAACGACTTATTTACTTTTCTTCGGGCATTAACTGACTCATCTGTTTTAACCAATAGCAGATACAGTAAGCCCGACTAAATTTTCGCTTCAAAAAGGATAAACGATATTTGCCACATGAATCAACGGGAATTATTTCTCCGACATGTGGCACAAACTTCTGGTGCGCCAATGGCATTGGAAATTGTGAAAGCAGATTGCTGCACTTTATATGATGTAAGTGGTAAAGAATATATTGACCTGATCGGAGGTATCAGCGTAGCCAACATTGGGCACCGGCATCCGAAAGTGATTGAGGCTATACAAAAACAACTTGAAGCCTATCTCCATATTATGGTGTATGGTGAATTTGTAGAAGCCCCGCAGGTTCAGTACGCCAAATTACTGACCGAACATTTACCTGCATCATTGAACTCTGTTTATTTTACCAACTCAGGTGCTGAAGCTGTTGAAGGTGCTATGAAACTGGCTAAAAGAATAACCAACCGTACGCAGATCATTTCTTTTAACAACTCATATCATGGAAGTACACAAGGAGCATTAAGTGTAATTGGTGATGAATACTGGCGAAATGCTTTCAGACCTCTACTGCCTGGTGTGCTTCATCTCAGTTATAATTCATTTGAATCTTTAGATTTTATAACCGAAGAAACAGCTTGTGTAATAGCAGAAACAGTACAGGCTGAAGCAGGCATACTTGTGCCATCAAAAGAATGGCTACTGGCTTTGCGAAAAAAATGTACGGACACCAGTACATTATTAATATTGGATGAAATACAAGCAGGTTTTGGCAGAACAGGAAAACTCTGGGGCTTTGAACATTTTGATATTATTCCAGACGTTTTATTATTGGGCAAAGCATTGGGAGGCGGCATGCCATTGGGAGCTTTTATTTCCGACAAAAAACTAATGGATGCATTCACAGACAATCCCGTACTCGGACATATTACCACTTTTGGAGGTCATCCGGTAAGTTGTGCTGCAGGTATGGCTGCAATGAAAGCACTTCTTGATGAAGGCTGGATAAATGCAGTAAAGGAAAAAGAAAATCTGTTCAGGTCATTACTCGTTCATCCAAAAATAAAAGCAGTCCGTTCGTTTGGTTTATGGATGGCTGTAGAGTTTGATTCTTTTGAAACAAATAAAAAAGTAATTGACACTTGTATTGCTCAAGGAGTCCTTACTGATTGGTTTTTATTTGCATCTAACTGTTTACGCATTTCTCCGCCACTAATTATTTCAGAACAGCAAATAAAAAATGCCACCGAAATTATTTTGCAGTCGTTATAAACACTCAGTTAAAGTTGACTAAACACAAAAGCTGCTGTTAACGCACCGGCAATTGGACCGACAACCGGTATCCAGCTATAACTCCAGTCACTATCTCTCTTTCCACTTACGGGTAAAATAAAATGTGCAACCCGTGGAGCAAGATCCCTTGCAGGATTAATAGCATAACCGGTTGGCCCGCCTAATGAAAGACCGATGCCTAATACTAATAAACCAACAGGTAAAGCATCAATCGTAACAAATGGTGCTGTAGAAGGTGTCATGGCCAGTGCACCAAACATTAAGATGAATGTACCTATGAACTCGGTCAATAGATTATGACCGGTACTACGAATAGCAGGTGCATTACAGAATACTGCCAATTTCAAATCTTTATCTTCAGTTTCAGTAAAATGTTGTTTGTAAGCCAGCCAAACAATTACTGCTCCTGTAAAAGCACCAGCAAACTGGGCACCTATATATGTAAATAATAAAGAAGTATCAAAATCTCCAAATGTTGACAGGGCAATTGTAACAGCAGGGTTCAAATGTCCACTACCTCCAAATTTAGTTGCAGCATATACTCCCATAAACACTGCCATGCCCCAGCCTAATGTTATGACTATCCAGCCGCTGTTCTGGCCTTTAGATTTATTTAATAACACATTCGCCACTACACCATCACCTAAAACGATCAGCAATGCAGTTCCGATGAATTCGCCGATAAATGGGGACATAAGAAATAGTTTTGATTTTAAATACCTGGTTTATAGTTTTTGGCAACATCATTAAAGTTATTGATTTGTTCTTTCACCCAACTTTCATCTTTTTTCATTTCCCTTGCCATAATTGTAGCCACCAATGGAGCTTTTTCAATTGCAATTTGTGCATCCAGGAGCAATTGCCTTGTCCTTCTGGATAAAAAGTCTTCGACTGTCATGCACATTTCTTCTTCTACTGCTCTTTTTATCATGATGGCTAATTTATCATCTGTCGCCGAACTGATGTCAACTTCAGGCGGTTCTTTATCATAACCGAAAAGCTTTAGTTCTTTTGTAGCACATTTTACATCTTTCAAACCGAATTTATCAATGGCAAGCCTTACAACGTCTTTTGCCATTTTACGATATGTTGTCCATTTGCCCCCAGCTATTGAAATTAAGCCCGAATCGGAAACTGCAATAAAATGCTCTCTTGACAATGCGGCCGTACTCTTTGTATTGGCTTTTATTAATGGCCTGATACCTGCAAACATGCTTTTTACATCTGTCAATTTTGGGTCTTTACTCAAATAACGTCCGATGTGTGTTAGTATAAAATCAATTTCCTGTTGTTGCGGTATGGGTTCGTCTGGAATTTCAGTTATTGGTGTATCGGTTGTTCCCAATACAATTTTATTATGCCAGGGTACCGCAAATAGTACTCTTCCATCATCTGTTCTGGGAATCATTATAGCCGTATCGCCTTTAAGAAATTCTTTATCTACTACGAGGTGTATTCCCTGGCTGGGGCTGATGATATTATCATGTTCGGCTTCATCCATCTTCATTACAGCATCAGTAAAAACGCCAGTAGCATTTATTACAACTTTGCTTTTTACTTGATAGGTCTTTCCGGTTATACTATCTTTTACGGTAATACCACAAATTTTATTTTCATGTTTCAATAAATCAGTTACAGGAAAATAATTTAGTAATACGGCTCCATTCACGGCTGCTGTTTGTGCAATACTGATTGCCAGCCTGGCATCATCAAACTGCCCATCGTGATATAACACACCGCCACGAAGACCTTTTGAATCTAATGCCGGAACCAATTGCAGTGTTTCCTTTTTAGATAAAAATTCAGAAGAACCTAAACCTAATTTACCAGCCATCTTATCATACACTTTCAAGCCGATTCCATAAAAGGCCTTTTCCCACCATTTGTAATTTGGAACAATAAATTTTTGATTAGTAACAAGGTGTGGTGCATTATTTAATAAAAGTCCTCTTTCCTTTAAAGCCTCCATCACCAGTTTTATATTTCCCTGTTGCAGGTACCTCACACCGCCATGCACTAACTTAGTACTTCGGGAAGAAGTTCCTTTCGCAAAATCATATTTCTCAAATAAAACAGTTTTGAAACCTCGGGTTGTAGCATCCAACGCTGCACCTAAACCTGTGGCGCCACCACCAATGATGCAGATATCAAATTCCGCGGTTTGTTCGAGGTGATTTATGAATTCGGAACGATTCATTGTTTTGAAATTATTAATTAATAATTACTAATTAATAATTGTTTTGTGCCCAGGCGACAGATGCTTTTACTGCACGTTGCCATCCTTTAATAAATTCTGTTCTCATGTCATCATTCATCATAGGGGAAAATTCTTTATCGATCTGCCATTGCTCCTGAATTTCATTAACATCCTTCCAAAAACCAACAGCAAGACCTGCGAGGTAAGCTGCTCCAAGAGCAGTTGTTTCTGTAATTTTTGGTCTTACTACTTTACAGTTCAACATATCACTCTGGAATTGCATCAACGAATCATTCACGGTTGCTCCACCATCCACCCTTATTTCTTTAATACTAATACCAGCATCTGCTTCCATTGATTTTAATACATCATAAGTTTGGTAAGCAATGCTGTCTAATGCAGCCCTGGCGATATGTGCTGTATTGCTACCTCTTGTTAATCCGAAAATTGTGCCTCTTGCATGCTGATTCCAGTGTGGTGCTCCTAATCCTGCAAATGCCGGAACAATATAAACACCATCACTATCTTTAACTTGTGCAGCCAACTTTTCCACCTCACCGGAATTACTGATGATCTTTAATTCGTCTCTTAACCATTGCACCACTGCACCAGCAATAAATACACTCCCTTCCAGTGCATACACCGTTTTATCATTTAACTGCCATGCAATTGTTGTCAATAAATTATTCTTAGATGTAATTGCTTTATCCCCGGTATTCATCAGCATGAAACAACCGGTTCCATAAGTATTCTTAACCATGCCTGGTTGAGTACACATTTGTCCGAACAATGCTGCCTGTTGATCTCCGGCTATTCCGCCAATCGGTATTCTAGAATCAGGTATAATATTTCCCGTTACTCCATAAATTTTACTGCTTGGTTTTACTTCAGGCAAAAGTGATGCGGGTATATTAAATATTTTTAACAGCTCTTCATCCCATTGCAGTGTATGTATATTGAATAACATGGTTCTTGAAGCATTGGAAACATCAGTAACATGTACTCCGCCATTAGTCATCTTCCACGCCAGCCATGTATCAATAGTTCCAAATGCCAGTTCACCTTTTTCAGCTTTACTTCTGGCACCATCTACATTATCAAGTATCCATTTTAATTTAGTTGCTGAAAAATAGGCGTCAATTATCAATCCTGTTTTTTGTTGTATGGTTTCAGCAAGCCCCGCATCTTTCAATTCATCACAAAAAGCAGCCGTTCTCCTATCCTGCCAAACGATGGCATGATAAACCGGCTGACTTGTTTTACGGTCCCACACTACAGTTGTTTCCCTTTGATTAGTGATGCCGATTCCAGCCACCTGTTTCATTGTGATATGAGCTTTGGCAACAGCTTCAGCCATTGTACCAAACTGGGTACTCCATATTTCATTGGCATCATGTTCTACCCAACCTGGTTTTGGAAATATTTGTTTGAATTCTTTCTGAGCAACACTGATAATGTTTCCCTGCTTATCAAAAAGCATACTTCGGCTGCTGGTAGTTCCCTGGTCAAGTGCGAGAATATAAAGTGATGACATGAGGTATTGTTTATAAAAAGGAAGTTAGTAAAATTTTGCAGAGCAGACAGATAAGTAATTATTTAATCAATATCTAAAACCCAAGTCTAAAACTGCCGAAAATGCCAAAACTTCTGTCGTCTGCTTTTTTTAATGTAGCCGGAAATAAACGCCACACAAAATCAAGGCGAAACACTTTAAAAATATTATCTATTCCTGTACCTAATTCAAGGTATGTACTTCCATTTAGTGATTGAAAACTATGACCATTTTTAAAATTTAATGCCCTGTTCTGCTCAGAAAGTGTACCCCATAAAGCTTTTGTTGTCCAAAACTGGCGAAAACGAAGTTTAGGAAAAAGGCGAAAAATTCCATTGCCAATGTTATGCTCAAAATGTAAACCTGCGAATTGATCATGTACAAACTCCCAGCGGTTCATCATGTTGAAAGCATATTTGTTGTAGTAATATAACTCATTACCCGGTGCAATGTCCAATAAAGTATAGGGCAGTGTTCCAAAAGTTTTGCCACCATAAATTATCCAGGATATATTACCAAAAGGCGAGATTTTCATATAATCAGATACACTGACATCTAATTTAATGTAATCATAACTGCTGTTTAAGACACCACTAAAACCTTTGCTGATATTAATTTCACCAATTGGATAGATACTTCCCAAACTGGTGCGGTAGAAATTTGTTTCCAGAAAACGTTCAAGATATGCAATCCTGATCTTAAGTGAAACTTCAAAACTAGTAAGCGGATTAATCAATGAGGCTGTGCGAAATGAATCTATGGGGATTAAATTTCGAAGAGGCAGAAAATCTTTATAAACAACAGTTATTTTATTTGACATCCACGAACTGGTCTCTTTAAAAAATTCAAACCTTTTCTCCTGAACTTTTATATTCTTTATTGGAACCCCATTCTTCCGGAGTGCCAAAGCAAAAATATTATCCTGGGATATTTCCCCATAATAGTTCTGGCCAAAATCCAAATCGTTTGTATAAGAAGCATAGAGATACATTCGTGGATCTTTTTTTGGCAAATAAAAAACTTCAGCCATCCCTTTAAGTTTCTTGTCACCAAAACCATAAGCCATATAACCATGCAACTTAACTTTTCTGTTAAATGCTTTATTGGTCCCCAAATCAAAACGAACCCTTAATCCCTCCCATCCATTAGAAGAAATCCAGTTCATCCAAGGGCCAATTTGATAGTTACCAATGTCTTTGTAACCTGTACCGATAAATTTCATTGTTTTTGTAAAGCTCTTAAAAGCCGATGCATTTATCAATGTATCAATCATTGTAATGATTCCACTTTCGGTTTTGCTTAATGGTTCGTGTCTCACTGCCACCCAATAGTCTTTATCTTTTTCGGTAGCTGCTGGCTCAGTAATAATCTCTTCCAATACTTTATTCTTGGATAACTCCTTTGTTACAGAAGTATCATTTACTATTATATTTCGATACGTTGTTGTTTTTCTACCTATAAAACCAGGCTTATCTTTTCCGACCGGTGAAAAATCAACTACAAATTTATCCTTAGAAAGAAACCAGGTACTATCATCAATCTTACTATACTCTTGTATCAGGCTAAGATTATCAACAAAATTTACATTTGCTTCTTGTCCCAGGCGTAAGTTCATTCGTTGAATGGCAAACGATCCCACATGCACCCAGCAATCACCTTCAAAAGTGTCACCTCCCTTTCGTCTTGGAGTGAAAACAAGATGAAAAAGCCTGTTACCGGCAATAACCTGAGTATCTACTACAGTATAATTATAATAATAATCACCATTATCACTTACAGGACTTACAAACTGTTTATCAAAAACAGGAATAAAATTATTATATACATTTACTACCTGGTCCATGCCGCCAAGCAGTTTAATTATACTTTCATTTTTTACACCGTTTGTATTGGCTGCTTTTATGATCTCCCGTCTTTTTTTTGGGCTTTTCTGATAATAATATTCTGATAATGCTTCAGTAAAGTAAGATGGCAAATACCTGGTTCCTTCGGTTGTATCTATATGCTGATTGATCAATTCAGTTATTGGCTTTAAGGGCTTAAACTTTCCAAATTTCTCAAAATTGATATTTTTAAGATCCAGCTCCAGTTTATTATAAAGTTCATAGGAAAAATTATTGAATCTATACCTGTCATTATCTGGCTTGTGCTCAACAATTTTACGCCAAAGAAACAATCCTTTATTAATTTTTGTTTTTACCAATGCTTGTTCACCAAATGTTCCCCGTTGCATGTTAACCAATATGGTCTGTTTTGATTTTTCTTTGTCCAGATAATAAATGTATGGCTGGTATCCAACACAAGTAATTTCCAATGTATCAGATGGCCAGTTACTCAAGCTAAGTAAAAAGAAACCAGAGGAGTCGGTCAGTGTGCCAATTACATTGTTTTTAAATTTCACCGAAGCAAAGGGAATCGGCTCCTCACTATGAATATCTTTTATAGTACCGCTGATTACTTTCTGCTGCGCAGAAGTAAACTGTGATATACCACCAAAAACTAGTATTAATAAAACCCAGCTCTTCAATTGTAAAGGCACTTAGCTAATAAATTTACTGACCATCAATGAATATTGAATTTTTAAATCCGGAATCCTGTCAAGTTTCTCTAAAATAATTTTCAGAAAGTAACATTCTCTACGAAATTGTATCTGATTTTGTTCCATTCAGTTTTTAGCGACTTCAGAGTTAATTGCAACTGATATTGAAAAAATGATAAAGTCTTCCTTTGAGAGAAGACTTTATCATTTATACCGATAATTAATCTTAAAAATCCAATCCCATTGCAAAATAGTACTGAGGCTTACCCCTGAATACTCCACTCATATCCCATGCAGCATCAAACCGGAGGAAATAACCAAGCAATGTGCTCCTGGCTCCAAAACCATATCCACCTGCAAAAGGTCCAACACCGCCAGCCTTAATTTTTACCTGGACAGGCGGCATACCATAAGTAACAGATGGCCTTTCTATCTTATTATACTTTCCATTCCACGCAGTACCGAGATCAATAAATTGTACGATCTGGAAATTCCGTAAGAAAGCATTATTGATCGGCTTATTAAATAATGAAGAGAATACCGGAGCCCTTACCTCACTGTTAATGACCAATGCATTATTTCCATTGGCAACATTTTGTTTGAATCCTCTCATATTAACCGCCAGCGATTGGTATGCATAATCATTATCCGGGCTTGGAACATTAGATGGTTCAAAATACCTGTATGTACCATCACTCTTCTGGTTCTGCCCAAACATCAACCAGTTGTCAACTCCGCCGAGGTAATAAACAATCTTTTGATTTCCCCATGAGAAGTCACCTGCCGCCCTTACAGCCCAGATAATATTTCTGTAAATCGGCAGATAATGCCTTGCATCAAATCCAAAGTTCATCGTTGTAGGATGGTTCTTTGGACCTGTTGCACCGGTTTTTGAAATCCTTGCATTGAAATCGAAGAAGATTTTCCAGCGAAGACCATTCCAGATATTCATTGCAGGAGAAACTGCATCATCATGTACATACTCTATATGTGCAAGACCATAAGTGTTCCTGTTATCCTGAGCTTTTAATGATGTCGGATCTGTTGAAAGAGATACATACTTATCACTCCGATAACCAATATTCATTCGCAGGCTTTGTACCCGGTTGAATGGATAGGTTATTGTAGCCTGGTATAAATTGGTATACAATTTTGCAAAGGCAAATGAATCATTATACAAAGCAGGATTCTTTACACTGTTGCGGTAATAAGTAAGTCCGTAATCAATTCTTTTCTTAAGGTATTGTGATGTGAACACATACTCATTATTATTCAGATCAGGACTGATGCGGAAACCGCCTGCAAATTTCCAGTCTTCAAAAAGGTCTGATGTTCCTACACGAAGTATACCGTTAAATGGATTGTCGTTACTTAATTGAATGGGTCCTGCACCACCTTGATAGGCCTGGAAACGGGTTACCAAAACATTATTATTAAATCCGCTTACCAGATAGTCATTAAAGAACTTTGGTGGGCGGTATTCATATAATTTTGCATTCTTCAATACAGATTCCTTTTCTATCTCTTCTGATTTTACTACATCGCCCAACTTGGTTTCTGCAGTATCTTTCTTTTCCTCATCAAAGCCTGTGTTGAAAAAATCCTGTTGTTTTTTATTCAGGGTATCTGGTTTGTTTTGGAGACTGGCTTCCTTTCGTATTGCTTTTTTCTCTTCCTCTATTTGTTTTCGCCTGAATTCTGTTGGCCTTGCTGTTACATTCCGGCGGCGCAATACATTCTCATCCACTTTCAACCGGTAGAGCAACTTGGTATCTCCCAGTTTCACTACTTCACTCACCTGCTGGTTATCACCTGCTGTCCTGGTTTCCAGCATACTGCTCTGGTAATTTGTTAATGGGAAAACATAAGATGAATCATTTGTGATAGAAACAAAACCAACTGAATCAATATCTGTTTTACCCCATTCTTTTAATACACTATCCACTTCTTTCTGCGGCGGGTTACGAAGCATTTCATCCCCGATAAAAACTAATGTATCCAATCCAGCTCTTTCTGTTGTAAAGAATCCTGCATAGCGGTTATTCACTCCGTTTTCATCACTTACAAAAGTAAAATGTGATTGATTGTATTGAGAAGGGAAACGGGCATTACCAAATTTCAGATCAGTGAGTTTTGAAATTTGCTTAACATCAGACTTGTTCCAGTTATCAACTAAATAAATATTGAAATGATCACCAGGTAATGAATCATCGCTACTTGCAGCTTGTGCAGTAGGCCGATTGCTGGCATATAAAATGCCTGTCTTGTTAGGGAATGCTACAAATGAAGGATCCAGATCATCGTACACATCATTAGTAATCTGTTCAAAACTCTGTTTATCTATTTTATATACATAAATGTCTGACTGACCACTCCTAACAGCACTAAAAATAAGTGTATTGTTATCCAGCATATATTTCATATCCTGAATCTGGTCAAACTTTTCTATCTCCTGTTTCCAAAGTTTATTCCTGTTCACTACATCATACACAAAGAATTTTGTTTTGCCTTCATCATTATATAAAACAGCCAGCCTTGTTCCTTTACCATCCCATGCCAGTAATGGGTAATTGGGATGTTTGTCATCCTCCCTTGTCCGTACACCCAGTTTCAGCAATACTTTTCTGTTTACAAAATTCTCCATCAATATTACCTGGTAACGGCCTTGCTTGAATTCCACTACGGCATAAGTAAAACTTCTTGGCGTTGGATTTGCATTAAAGCGGATGAAATCTTTTTTACCGATATCCTCACTTACAGATAATTGCCCTCTCGGTGTATTTCTTCTTCCACGGATGTCTTTAAAGTATTGCTGTTGTACTTCTGTCATGAAGTCCTGGAGAATAACTTTAAATTTTTTCTTGGCGATCTTATTAGAAGCATTATTCAGGTTTCTGTAAATACGGGCCAGGTAAAGAAAATATGTTGTCTTACTCTTGCCATATTTATCAGCAATATATTTCCAGAAAGAATGACCAGCCAGCAAAGGTTTTTCAAAAGCAAACTGGTAAAAATTATTATACTCACCTGCCAGCATCACCCCACGCAAATCATCATCCAATGTGGTGTTCCAGTTTTCGGCTGCATAAGCTATATATCCATCTGTCAACCATTTTGGTAAATCAAGCAATGCCTGGTTGGCAGCAAACTCACCCAAGTCATCACCAAATAATAAATTCTCCACCAAATTTCTGGCTATACCCTGACGTATCTGGTTTTTTAAATTGGCATGATTCCCATCATAATAAACAATCATTTTATTGTTCACCAGTTTTGTAACGCCGCCAGTATTCTGCCAGTCAATACCCAAACCGATATTGGATTGCTGCATCTCATCATAGTTATTATACACTACAATGTTGATGCGGCGTTGCAATCCATACTCCACAAATTCTTCTATTGAACCAAGTTCCATTTCAGCCACTTGTGCCACATATTTTCCCAATCCCAAACCATCCTGGCTGAAATAGGTATTAAAATTCTCTGTCTGGTAATATTTCCACTTGAATTTCTGGTACTGCACCCTGTTCTTACCAAACTCCACCGTGTTTACTTGAGCTGCAGTTTCCATAGCATAAAAAACGGAAAGGCAGGCAATCAGGCATAATACTTTCTTCATAACTTCTTTTCTGTTTCTAATAACTTTCAAATCGGCCATTTTTATTATTTGGCAGCCAGCTTCAGTAATTCTGTTCATCGTCCCTTGCGTCGCACTCTTGTACTGCAGTAATTCTATTCATCTGTGGCAATACAATCTATCTTTGCGACAGCAACTATTCAGATTTTAAAAATACGAAAAAACCATCCATGTTAACTGTTAAGTCCTTCACTTTTAGTCCAATTCAGGAGAATACTTATGTTTTGTATAACGAACAGAGGCAGTGTTGCATTATAGACCCGGGCTGTTATTTCCCGAAGGAAAGGGACGAATTAAAAACGGGTATCGAAAAGACAGGCCTCACCCCCGTTTTGCTGCTTAATACTCACTGCCATCTTGACCATGTTTTTGGCAATAAATTCGTACATGACACCTGGAACTTACCTTTACACTTACATACGAAAGAAAAACCTGTTCTGGACTTTGCTCCGCAATCCGGCCTCATGTACCAGCTTCCTTTCGACAATTATGATGGCCCATTGGTTTACTTAAAAGAAGGAGAAAAAATAAAAATTGGTGATGATGAACTGGAGATCCGGTTCACACCCGGTCATTCTCCCGGCAGTGTTTCATTTTATCATGAAGCCGGAGGTTTCATCATCGGCGGCGATGTATTGTTTAATGGCAGTGTAGGCAGAACCGATCTTCCCGGCGGCAATATGGATGTGCTGATTAATAGCATTCAAACCCAATTCTTCACATTACCGGATGAAACAAAAGTGTATTCCGGGCATGGACCAGTTACAACAGTTGGTTTTGAGAAAATGAATAATCCGTTTGTGAAGTTGTATTAAGAAAAAACTACAATGTAAATATAAAATCAAGAAAAATTAGAATTGCCAACACTATGCACCAAAAAATGAAAAAGTAACCCATATTCTTACATGCATTGGCATGCATATTCAACCTTTTTCATTTAAACTGATACAAAGCCTTTGAATCATTATCAGGAGTAAAATCACCCAGATATTCTGAATCCAGTTTTTCAATTTTATATATTAGTTTTCTTTGCAGAAATAGTAATAGCAAGCCTATAATTAAAATGACAACTGGAATAATCATAGATTTTTAAAAAACACATTTTACTTCAGAAACCTCCCTATCACCGGCAGTCGTTGCAATTCCTTTCTTTCTACATTAATAACCAATATGGAGAACATGCCAATCAATACAACACCTGCTCCCCTGTTGATCCAGCTATTCAAATCAGCTAATAAAAAGGCCTGGTGAATGCCAAATAACAGAAGGCTAATGGTAATATATGCCAGTATCTTTTTGGTAGCATACGGAACGGGATAGTGCTTTTGCCCAAGTGAATAACTGACCACCATCATAAAGCCATAACAGAGAACTGTTGCAATGGCACAAGCCATATATCCTATCACTGGAATAAAGAACCAATTAAAGAGTATGGTGATGGCTGCTCCGCCAAGAGTGATCCATGCTCCAGTCAAATTCCTGTCTTTTAATTTATACCAGATGGATAGATTATAATAAATGCCTAAGAAGATCTTGGCAGTCATTAACAATGGTACCACTTTCAACCCGGTATAATACTCCTTATGTGCAGTTCCCATAAAGTATTTCCAGATATCAAGAAACAGCGTAACACCTAAAAAGCAGAAACAACAGGTAATTACAAAAAACTTCATCACCCTGGCATAGGTCCGCTGCGCATTTTCACTGGTTGATTGTTTAAAGAAAAAAGGTTCTGCTCCCATTCTGAAAGCTTGTATAAAAAGAACAATGACTATTGCCAACTTATAATTTGCAGAGTAAATGCCCGTCTGCGAAAATGCTTCTTCAGTCGTTCCCGGATATAACTTTAACAGCATGATTCTGTCTATCGTTTCATTAATAATACCCCCGAAACCGACAATTATTAAAGGCCAGCTATATTGCATCAGTTTTTTCCAGAATCCGGGACTTAACCTGAACCTGAATTGCATCATTTCTTTGCCCAATAACAAAAGTGTTACTGCACTTGCTATAAGATTTGAAATAATCACATATCCAAGATTTATATCCGGGTTATAAATAGTTGAAAACAAAGAATGCTCATTCCTGTCATGTGCATTTTTACAAACTACCAGGAAGAATACTACGAAACCGATATTGATCAGAATATTCAACACTTTAATAGCAGCAAATTTTCTGGGCCGTCCTTCAAATCTCAATTTTGCAAAAGGCATTACGGCCAAAGTGTCAAGTGCTACTATAATGATAACCCATCTTACAAATTCCGGGTTATCCGGCATTTCAAGAAACCCGGCAATAGATTGTACAAAGAAGAGGAGTATAACTGAAAAAATGGTTGTGGTAATGAGCAAAGAGGAAGTACATGTATTATAAACTTTTGATTCCCGTTCGATGGACGAGAACCTGAAATAAGAAGTTTCTAATCCGTATGTATAAACAATATTTAAAAAAGCTGCAATCGTAAAAAGTGTGCTGATCTTTCCATAATCACCGGAAGCAAAAATGGTTACCAAAAGTGGAGTCAACAGGTAATTTAAAAACCTGCCAAAGATGCTGCTGAAGCCATACCAGATTGTTTGCCCTGCTAGTTTTTTGATCCCACTCAAAGGATTGGAAATTTGTATCCAAAAGTAACCTTTGCAAAGCCAAAAAACTAATCTTCATTCCTCACTTTGCTTTTATTTAAGAGAATACAAAGCTTTTTTGCAGCACACTGTATCTTTATCGCAATAAAATTTCTAACAAATGCCAGTAATACTTCCTGTAGAAGATAAGCATCCACAATTAGGTGAAAACTGTTTCATTGCTCCCAATGCCACCATCGTTGGTAATGTAATAGCAGGAGATGATTGCAGTTTCTGGTTTAATACCGTTGTGCGGGGCGATGTGAATTTTATAAAAATAGGTAACAAAGTAAATGTGCAAGATGGCGCCTGTATCCATTGCACTTATCAGAAATGCGGAACTACTATCGGAAATAATGTTTCCATCGGCCACAATGCAATTGTGCATGGCTGCACTGTACATGATAATGTGCTAATCGGAATGGGAGCCATTGTAATGGATCAGGCTGTTGTACACAGCAATACTATCATAGCAGCCGGAGCAGTAGTTCTGGAAAACACTATTTGCGAACCCGGCAGCATCTATGCAGGTGTTCCGGCAAAAAAAGTAAAAGATATTCCGCAGGAGATGATTAAGGGAGAAATAGATAGAATTGCCAACAATTATGTGAAATATGCAGATTGGTTCAGGTAAAGGAAGTCTGAGGTATGAAGTAATAAATCAGAAAAATCATTTCTCTTATTAGTTGACCCTCAGACTTCTGACATCCGGCCTCCAGTTCCTTTCGTAACTTTCCTCTATAAAAAACAATTATTAACCAATAAATTCGTTATTCATTCAAGCCATAATCAATGAAGAACCTAAGATTTTATACCGCTTTACTTATCCTCACATTCGCATTATCTTCCTGCGGTATGCTCAGCAGAATGTTCCCCAAAAAGACCGGATGCCCGACCAATGGTAAAAATGTAGGTGCAGAAAAAATACTCAGTGGAGACCCCAAGGCGGCAAAAGATGCTAAAAAGGCTAAGAAATTCCGAAGTTAACTTACTGTTATGTGCAGCTAATCACAACTATATCCAGTCTATGATAAAACCTAAACACCTTTTCTATGAGCCTTACATTACGTACTACCCTCGGATGCACCGAAGCAGTAATAGCCGATGACGGTGGATTAAAAGAATTCTACCGAGTTGCCAACATCCTTAGCCAGGATCTGGATGTGAACTATTCCCATAAAGAAGATGATTTCGATACTATTGACTGGGAATTCCGTTTCAAAGGGCACAACCTTACACTTCATTACAGTATTTATAACGGCGTTTCTATCTTCCCCACCAAAACAAGGGATGCATTGAGCAAAGACAATAAAGCTGTAGTGGAATTGGCTTCTGTGCTGGAAGGAAAGTTATTCAACGGCGATCAGCGAAATATTGCATAAGGTAAGCTAATAGCTTTTCCCCTCAATACTCTCCATTATATTCACATAACTCACATACCTGTCTTCATGAATTTCACCATTGGCAGTTGCCTCTTTTATGGCACAGCCCGGTTCATTAAAATGCAGACAGTTATTAAACTGGCAATTATTTAATCGGTCTCTCATCTCTGGAAAGTAATGAGACACTTCCTGTTTGTCAATATCTACCAAACCAAACTCCCTCATTCCCGGTGTATCTATTATTCTACCTCCACCCGGAAGATCATACATTTCAGCAAAGGTTGTAGTATGTTGTCCTTTGCCACTCCAGCCACTAACTTCCTGCGTTTTCAATTCCTTACCAGGAAAAACAACATTCAGAAATGAGGATTTGCCTACCCCGCTATGTCCGCTGATGAGTGTTGTTTTATTTTTCAGCATTTTCAATACTTCATCCACACCTTCTTTTTTTTCTGCACTCACTAAGAAAACCTTGTAGCCAACGGCCTCATACATTGCTTTCCATTCCTCATATTTCTGCATTTCTTTTGCCTTGTATAGATCGGATTTATTGAAAACAATAAAAGGAGCCACATGATACATTTCAGAAGCCACCAGGAAACGATCAATAAAACCCTGAGAGGTTTTAGGCTCTTTCAAAGTTGCTACCAGCATTGACTGATCAAGATTAGCGGCAACAATATGATGCTGGTGTTTATGTCGTGGCGATTGCCGGTTGATGTAATTGTTGCGTTTATGAATTTCATCAATGATTGCTGTTCCGTCTAATTCATTCTCTGCTTCAAATTCCACTTCATCACCCACGGCCACAGGGTTGGTAGATGTGATATCGTCGATCTTCATCACTCCCTTCATCCGGGCATTCCAGAATTTTGCATTGGTATCTTTTATAATATACCAGCTCCCCGTAGATTTATAAACTGTTGCTTTCATTGGCTTGCAAGATAATCCAATAATCCATCAGGGAAATTTTCTAAACACGGTAAATCTCAGCAGGACTTCCAAAAAAAGAAAAGCCAATGCAGCCAGTACAAAAGGAATAAATCGTTCTTCAATTCTTTTAAAAACAACAATATCGATCTTTGATTTTTCCAGTTCGTCAATCTGTTTATATGTTTCTTTCAACGCTTCCTTATCCTTTGCCCGGAAGTATTGTCCACCAGTTTCAGCAGCAATTTTTGTAAGTAAAGCAACATCTATGAGCCCTATCTCAGGATTTTTGTTTTTGGGTCTGCCAGTTACTTCAGTAATGTTTGATGGAATAGCTCCCATACCAATCGTATAAACTTTTACTCCTTGTGATTTTGCAATATCCAATGCCGTCAGCGGATCTATCAATCTTGTATCTGGTGCATCTTCCTTTCCATCTGTAATTAAAATAATGACCTTGCTTTTTGATTTGCTTTGTACCAATCTGTCTACTGCTGTTGCCAATCCTTCACCGATAACTGTTCCATCTTTGAGCAATGTCCGGCTTTCCAGTTTTTGAATTTGAGTAATTAATGTATTTCTGTCGTTAGTGATCGGACATTGCGTAAAACTCTCACCAGAAAATATCACCAAACCAATCCTGTCAACCGGACGGCTGCGAACAAACTCTTCTGCCACTTCCTTCGCCACTTCCATCCGGGAAGGGGGAATATCTTGCGAACCCATACTGCCACTTACATCCATGCACAGCACAATATCAATTCCTTCCCCTTCTGAACGTTGTTCTTCATTTCTTTTTTGCGGACGGGCCAGAGCAATGATCAAACAACTCAACGTTAGTAAACGAAGAATAAATGGCAAATGCCTCAACTTGTTCTTCCATGAACTAACAGAAAATGCATGAGTGGTGGATACAGTTATCGTGGCGTTTTGTTTGTCACTCTTTTTTACATACCACCAAATCAGCAATGGCAGCAATGCCAATAACCCGAAGAATATCGGGTAAACAAAATGCATATTTTTTATCCAGTCGTATAGCATGCCCTCCTAAGTCCTCCTTTCAGGAAGGACTATAGCCTCCGATTTTTCAATATTCGTAATAGTATTCCTGATATGATGAAAGTTGATTTCTTTATCACTGTCTGACGGAATATATTTTGCAAATTTTACAAAATCACTAAGCCTTAGTGTTTGTGAGAGCTTATCAAACTCATCTTTATCTGTTATTATATTTTGCACCTGCATGATCAGGTCATCTGTTGTTTTTTGTAATGACAGGATTCCTTTCTTTCTAAAAATATATAGCCTGAAAATGGTAACAAGTTCAGCATAATAAGTTTTGGTATCAGGATTTTGTCTTTGCAAAGCTTCCAGTTGCTGCAAGGCTTCTTCATAAGGATTCGCAGTCACTTTTTCTTTTACTACAGGTATCGGTTTCCTTTTGCGAAGTGCAAAGAATAAAGCAGCAATCAGTAACAAAGACCCGGCGATCGCATACACCCACCATGGCACTCCTTCCCTTTTTGTTTTTACTTCGATAACATCTTTTATATCATGATAGTCCTGTTTAGGATCAAAATCTGAAAAAACAACATCAACAGGAATAGTATCTGTATTTATTCCTCTTGCTAGAGCAAAAGAAGGAATCACCCAATGTCCGGAATCAAAACTGGTGATGGTGTATTTTGCAAGAAAAAATCTTCCACCATTCTTACTAGAGCTGTCAATAACTGGCTTTTCTAAAAATTCGAAATGCGGAATCGTATCAATTGGCTCAAACTTTATTATACTTTTTCCCGGCAAAAAAGTTTCTACTGTAAGTACCATCGGTTCACCCAACAATATCCTGATCTTATTTACTGAGGCTTTGATCGAAGCACCAGTTTGCCCCATCACTAAATTGGTGATAAGAACAGCTGCTATTACAAATATTTTTTGGGGAATCTTCATTTCTATTTATTCCGGCTGAGAAAGAATCGTTGCAAAACTCTTACATAATCCTCCCCGGTCTTTACATGCAGCAGGTCGCAACCTGCTTTTTTGAAAGTTTGTGTACTGTATTCAGTGATACGGAAAAATTCCTGTTCATAACTATATCGCACAAAATCATTACTGCTGTCTACCCATTTTGTCTGGCCCGATTCTGCATCTTTTACTTTTAACAAGCCTGCATCCGGCAACTGCTTATCCATCTGGTCATACACCTTCACACCAATCACATCATGCTTCTTTGCTGCAATTCGCAAAGCGTCTTCATAATTGGCATCAATAAAATCGCTGAGTATAAAAGCAATACTTTTTTGCCTTGTTGCATTATTAAAATAACGGAGTGCAGTACTTACAGCCGTACCATTCCCCTTGGGTTCTTTGCTTAATAATTCTCGTACAATATATAAAGCATGTTGTCTTCCTTTTTTTGGAGGAATAAAGGCTTCAACCCTGTCACTGTAAAATATCACCCCAATTTTATCCGCATTATTCACTGCTGAAAAACTGATCACTGCAGCTATCTCTGTAATTATGTCTTTTTTCCTGGCATTCTCTGTGCCGAATAAGCAACTCGAACTAATGTCAATCAAGAGCATCACGGTCAGCTCCCTCTCCTCCTCAAATATTTTACTATATGGGTGACCAAATCTTGCGGATACATTCCAGTCAATAAAACGAATATCATCTCCTGCTGCATATTCCCTTACTTCTTTGAAAGACATTCCTTTTCCCTTAAAAGCACTATGGTATTCACCGGTAAACAGATCACTGGTGAGTTTCTTGCTTTTTATTTCAAGCTCCCTTACTTTTTTTATTATTTCTGATGTAGTCAGCATGTTAGGTGACAGGTGTTGGGTGTCTGTTACTTTAGGGTAGAATTATTTTCAAAATAATTTATCAACCCGCTTAATAATTTTCGGCATTCTTCCAGTCTCTTTAATACTTCATTAAACAGTGTCTCTCCAAGATAGCCTAGATCTGTAGCGATATATAGTTGTGTTTCTAATTCATACAAAGAACCTCTGGCAATATGAAAAAATTGTATTGTTTCCTTTTTATACTGCCTTCCATATCCTTCAGCTATGTTAGATGGAACTGAAACAACACATCTTCTCATTTGAGAAGTAAGTCCATACTGTTCTTCTTTTGGAAATTCCGTTGTAAGCAAGTAAACCTCCTTTGTCAATACTCTTGCTTTAATCCAAA